>NZ_JAUBTO010000045.1:3340-7990 GCF_036702495.1 Microcoleus sp. C2D2
CCCAAAATCAACAGGCAAGATGCCTGTTCCACAATACATCAAGTTTCTTGTGGGGTGGGCATCTTGCCCGCCCAAAATCAACAGGCAAGATGCCTGTTCCACAATACATCAAGTTTCTTGTGGGGTGGGCATCTTGCCCGCCCAAAAAAATACAATTTAGATGCGGGACAGCTTACCAACTTTTGAAAAGAAGAATATTTATTTTATGCCACTAAAGGACTTAGCTAATTTTAAAACTAGCGTTATTGGATGCAGTGCGGTGATGGCTATTGGACAAGTTATTTCAAATGCGATCGCCCATCCGGCAACTCAAGCACCAGCGGGTATTGTCAGCGGCCCGAGCGCACTTGGCGGAGTTTCGATTTTGGCGATCATTGCTGGTGGTATTGCGGGGAATATGACGGCTAATGACCTCGGAAATCGGATGACCCAAAGGTTGAGCAAAAATCCGAATATTCTCGATAATCGCGATTTGATTGAGGCGGCGGGTGAGGCGATCGCCTATATTTTGAGAGAGGTTGCTTCGTCGGATAAATTAATTGCGATCGCCGAAACCCAAAATTTGCCCGCTCCAGAAACAGCACTCAGTCAATTAGCCGAGAAAACTCCTGAATACTGGCTGGGTATTAACACGAATACAGCCGACTTGTCAAGGGGTTTAAATATTTCCGAAGACCAGTTAACCCTGATTTTTTCTGCGGATGCCGAGGAGTTCGATCGAGTTACCGGATTGACACCGGCAGATTGGGCAAGTTTCCTCAACGAATTCGCCCGGCGCGAGGGCAAATCCTTCGATGCGGAAATTGTGGAATTTGTGGCGGACAAGCTGTACGCAACTTTCCCGAAAGCGTACCGCGAAGTGCTGAAACTCGATGCGGCGAAGGGAGGAGAAAAGTTTGCCGCGATGCTGTTGAATCTGCACCAAATTGCTTTGGCCCAACTGAGAGATTTGGGGCTGCAAAAAGGGGAAATTCTGGACAAATTGGAGGCCGTGGCAACGGGGCAGCAGATTTGTCAAGTCATGGCGAAATTAGAAGCCATAGAAATTGGCATCCGATCCGATTTGGGGCAAATTAAAACATCACTGGAACGATTTGTTGATATTTCCGCGCCCCGATTGCCGCTTCCCTACGAGTGCGAAACGATTATTCAAGACCGCACTCAAGACTTTAGCGGCCGCCAATTTGTGTTTGCAGCAATTGCCGAATTTTTGCAGAAGAATCGCCAAGGCTATTTTGTTTTAGAAGCAGAACCTGGTGTCGGGAAAAGTTCAATTATGGCGAAGTTAGTGCTGCTGCTGAAGCGGCGCTGTGTTGCCCATTTTAACTCGCAATCTCAAGGCATTGTCCGCGCCGAACAATTTCTGGAAAATGCCTGCCTTCAGTTAATTCGAGGCTTTCAACTAAGTTATCCGCAACTGCCGGAAAATGCAACCAGAGATGGCAATTTTCTCAGTCGATTGTTGGGGGAAGTCAGCCCTAAATTGGGCGAAAAAAAGTTGATTTTGGTCGTGGATGCCCTGGATGAAGTCGAGCTCGGTTTGCAGGGGCGCGGCAGCAATGTCCTTTATTTGCCAGATGTTTTGCCGGATAATGTTTATTTTATTGTCTCGAAGCAGCCGAAAACTCTGGCTTTGCCAAATCATCAGGTTTTTGATTTGATGCAGTACAGTGCAGAAAGTTTGGCGGATGTCAAGCTTTATATTGACAAACTTACCAGCAACAGCGCGTCTATTCAGAGTTGGATTAACCGTCAAAATTTGCAGCAAGATCAGTTTGTGGCGGCGGTGGCCCAAAAAAGCCAGAATAACTTTATGTACCTGCGCTATGTGCTGAATGATATCGATAGCGGCAAGTACAGCGATGTGACTTTGAACGATTTGCCGGGGGAGTTGGAAGGATATTATGAGAAGCACTGGGCTCGGATGGAAATGGCGGTTAAAGATAGAGAATTGCGCCGCCGCAAGTTGAAGGTGATTTATTTGTTGACCAAAACTCGCAAGCCGGTTTCCTGCGATATTTTGGCGGATTTTGCTGAGGAAGATGCGTTAGATGTGCAGGAAGTTCTGGATGATTGGGAACAGTTTCTCCGGCGTAGCGGTGATAGCCCTCCCGATTACAGTATCTATCACGCGAGTTTCCAAAGATTTCTGCACCGCAAAGATGTGGTGCAGAAAGCTGGGGTGTGGCTGCGGGATATAGAAACGGCAATTTCTGATAATTTGTGGGAGGATTTGTACGGCGATGAGTAAGTTTAAAGAACGGTTGGGGAAACAGTCGCCGAAAAAGCGGCTTTATACTTTGGAAACTCTGCCGGGGCATTTGGCCCAGAGTGTTCAAGGGGAACGGCTGCATCAGTTGTTAACGGATTTTGATTTTATTGAGGCGAAGTTGGATGCGTTGGGGGTTCAATCGTTAATTGAGGATTACGATTTAGCGCGAATTTCTGATGTTTTGCTGTCGGAGGGGCAAACTGAAACTTTGCGGTTGATTCAAGGGGCAATTCGCAAGTCGGCGCAGGTTTTGGATAAGGATAAAACGCAGTTAGCGGGGCATTTGTGGGGAAGATTGCTGGATTTTGAAAGGCCCCAAATTCAGGAGTTGCTCGAACAAGGGAAGCAATCGAAAGATAGTCCTTGGCTGCGGCCTTTAAAGGCTAATTTAGAGCGGCCCGGTGAAGGATGTCTGCGAACTCTCAGCGGTCATACTGACTCGGTATTTGCAGTGGCGATCGCACCAGACGGCCTGACAGCGATTTCCGCTTCATGGGATAAAACCCTGAAAATCTGGGACACCCAGACAGGTAGGGAAGTTAGAACCCTCACCGGTCATACTGGCTGGGTAAGATCGGTGGCGATCGCACCAGACGGCCTGACAGCGATTTCCGCTTCATGGGATTACACTCTGAAAATCTGGGACACCCAGACAGGTAGGCAAGTTAGAACCCTCAGCGGTCATAGTGACTGGGTAGAAGCAGTGGCGATCGCACCAGACGGCCTAACAGCGATTTCCGCTTCATGGGATTACACCCTGAAAATCTGGGACATCGAGACAGGTAAGGAAGTTAGCACCCTCACCGGTCATACTAACTCGGTAAGATCGGTGGCGATCGCACCAGACGGCCTGACAGCGATTTCCGCTTCAGACGATAAAACCCTGAAAATCTGGGATACCGAGACAGGTAGGGAAGTTAGAACCCTCACCGGTCATACTGACTCGGTAAATGCAGTGGCGATCGCACCAGACGGCCTGACAGCGATTTCGGCTTCATGGGATAAAACCCTGAAAATCTGGGACACCGAGACAGGTAGGGAAGTTCGAACCCTCACCGGTCATACTAGCTTGGTAAATGCAGTGGCGATCGCACCAGACGGCAAAAGAGCGATTTCCGCTTCATGGGATTACACCCTGAAAATCTGGGACATCGAGACAGGTACGGAACTTAAAACCCTCACCGGTCATACTAGCTTGGTAAATGCAGTGGCGATCGCACCAGACGACCTGACAGCGATTTCCGCTTCATGGGATAAAACCCTGAAAATCTGGGAAACCAAGACAGGTACGCAACTTAAAACCCTCACCAGTCATACTAACTGGGTAAATGCAGCAGCGATCGCACCCGACGGCTTCCTAGCGATTTCCGCTTCAGGGGATAACACTCTGAAAATCTGGGACACCGAGACAGGTACGGCAGTTAGAACCCTCAGCGGTCATACTAACTGGGTAAATGCAGTAGCGATCGCACCAGACGGCCTCACCGCGATTTCCGCTTCAGGGGATAACACCCTGAAAATCTGGGACACCGAGACAGGTACGGCAGTTATAACCCTCAGCGGTCATACTAAATGGGTAAATGCAGTCGCGATCGCACCAAACGGCAATACAGCGATTTCCGCTTCACGGGATAAAACCCTGAAAATCTGGGACACCGAGAGAGGTACGGAAGTTAGAACCCTCACCGGTCATACTGACTCGGTATATGCAGTGGCGATCGCACCCGACGGCAATACAGCGATTTCCGCTTCACGGGATAACACCCTGAAAATCTGGGACACCGAGAGAGGTACGGAAGTTAGAACCCTCACCGGTCATACTGACTCGGTATATGCGGTAGCGATCGCACCCGACGGCAAAACCGCGATTTCCGCTTCACGGGATAAAACCCTGAAAATCTGGGACACCGAGACAGGTACCGAAGCTAGAACCCTCAGCGGTCATACTGACTCGGTATATGCAGTGGCGATCGCACCCGACGGCTTCCTAGCGATTTCCGCTTCACGGGATAACACCCTGAAAATCTGGGATCTACTCAGCGGCAAGGAGATTGCTAGTTTCAGCGGGGAGGGTGGCTTCAAGGGCTGTGCGATTTCGCCTGATGGGATGACTGTTGTAGCGGGGGATGCCTTGGGCCGGGTGCATTTCCTGCGATTGGAGAAAGTTAGCGGCGGGCGATAATCCAAGAAACCGGGTTTTTGCCCGAATCTGTCGGTTGTAACTGAGATGTTGCACCATTCTCAAGAACAGGCAAGATGCCTGTTCCACAAAGAGTAGATTTTCTTGTGGAACGGGCATCTTGCCCGTTCATAAAGGCTTATTGACAATGGTGTAACATCTCAATATTCTCGCTTAACAGGCAAGATGCCTGTTCCAC
>NZ_JAUBTO010000045.1:8090-51345 GCF_036702495.1 Microcoleus sp. C2D2
AAAGAGTAGATTTTCTTGTGGAACGGGCATCTTGCCCGTTCATAAAAGGCTTATTGACAATGCTGCAACATCTCAATATTCTCGCTTAACAGGCAAGATGCCTGTTCCACAAAGAGTAGATTTTCTTGTGGAACGGGCATCTTGCCCGTTCATAAAAGGCTTATTGACAATGCTGCAACATCTCAATTGTAAGGAAGTATTTCGGTAAAAACCCGGTTTCTGGGGCCCTGCGATCGGGTTTTTTGTGGATGAACGATCGGGTTTTTTGTGGATGAACGATCCTCTTCGAGGGCTGCGCTAACGAATTTGAGAGAAATGTGCGATCGAATTCGATTTGTTAGTTTGTTAGTTTGTCCGCGCAGGGAAAGTTAGTTGGTTCCTCCGCGAGTCCGCCAGGGGTTGAAACGAACGGCGGGCCGCGTCACAAATCAGGCGAATCTTTAGTCGGTTTCAACCGAATGCAAGCTATGAGACCGGGGTTGAAACGAACGGCGGACTAAACGGAAGCGTGCAAGATATAGCGATCCTAAATCATTTGTGAATTTCTTACTCCCGGACCTTAGTAAGGGGAGGGCTGGGGTGGGGTAAAAAATTTACGACTCATTTAGGATTGCTATATAATTACTACTAACTTTTGAAAATAAAAATATTTATTATATGTCGCGAAGGGACTTAGCTAATTTTAAAACTAGGGTAATTGGATGCAGTGCGGTGATGGCTATTGGACAAGTTATTTCAAATGCGATCGCCAATCCGGCAACTCAAGCAGCAGCGGGTATGATGGGCGGCCCGATCGCCCTTGGGGGAGTTTCTATTTTAGCGGCGATTGCTGGTGATATAGCAGGGAATATCGCGGCTAATGACCTCGGAAATCGGATGACCCAAGGGTTGAGCAAAAATCCGAGGATTCTCGATAATCAGGATTTGATTGAGGCTGCGGGTGAGGCGATCGCCTATATTTTGAGAGAGGTTACTTCGTCCCCTCAATTAATTGCGATCGCACTTAGCGAAAATTTGCCTTCTCCTGAAAGGGATCTCGGTCAATTAGCCGATAAAACTTCTGAATACTGGCTGGATATTAACACGAATACAGCCGACTTGTCAAGGGGTTTAAATATTTCCGAAGACCAGTTAACCCTGATTTTTTCTGCGGATGCCGAGGAGTTCGATCGAGTTACCGGATTGACAACAGCAGATTGGGCAACTTTCCTCAACGAATTCGCCCGGCGCGAGGGCAAATCCTTCGATGCGGAAACTGTCGAATTTGTGGCGGACAAGCTGTACGCAACTTTCCCGAAAGCGTACTGCGGAGTGCTGAAACAGGATGCGGCGAAGGGAGGAGGAAAGTTTGCGGCGATGCTGTTGAATCTGCACCAAATTGCTTTATCAGAACTGAGAGATTTGGGGCTGAAAAATGGGGAAATACTGCAAAAGTTGGAGGCCGTGGCAACTGGGCAGCAGATTTGTCAAGTGATGGGGAAATTGTCAGCGATAGAAATTGGCATCCGATCGGATTTGGCGCAAGTTCGGGAATTGCTGCAAACATTTATCGATACTTCCGCGCCCGGATTGCCGATTTCTTTGAAGTCCGAGACGATTATTGAAGACCGGACTAAAGACTTTACCGGGCGCAGATTTGTATTTGAAGAAATTGGTCGTTTCTTGCAGAAGAATCGCAAAGGCTATTTTGTTTTAGAAGCAGAACCTGGTGTCGGGAAAAGTTCTATTCTGGCGCAGTGCGTGTTGATGATGAGACGCCGCTGCGTTACTCATTTTAACTCGCGATCCGACGGAATTGTTGACGCCAAAACATTTCTGGAAAATGCCTGCCTTCAATTAATTGATGGCTTTAAACTCAGGGATAAGTATCCGCAACTGCCGGAAAATGCGACGGCAAACGGCAATTTTTTAGGGCGGCTGTTGGGGGAAGTCAGCGCTACATTGGGCGGGAAAAAGTTGATTTTTGTGGTAGATGCCCTCGATGAAGTCGATTTGAGTTTGCAAAGCAGCGGCAGCAACGTTCTCTATTTGCCGGACGTTTTGCCGGATAACGTTTACTTTATTGTTTCCAAGCGGCCGGAATCTTTGCCTTTGCCGATGAATCATCGGGTGTTTGATTTGATGCAGTACGATGCAGAAAGTCTGGAAGATACGAAGGCTTATATTGCACAACGCACCAGCAATAGCGCGTCCATTCAGAATTGGATTGCCAGTAATGATTTGACCCGGGAACAGTTTGTGGGGGCGGTGGCCCAAAAAAGCCAGAACAATTTTATGTATCTCCGCTACGTGCTGAATGATATCGAAAACGGCGAGTACAGGGATGTTTCTCTGGAAGATTTGCCTAGGGAGTTGACAGGATATTATCGGAAGCATTGGGTACAGATGATGGGCAGGGAAGACGATCCGCTGTTGGAGATGAAAGTTAAGATTATCTACGTCATCTCGAAAGCGCGCGAAGCTGTTTCTCGCCGCTGGATTGCTAAATCCGTAGGCGAGACAGATTTTAAAGTACAGCAGCTACTCAAGAAATGGGATTCATTTTTGCGGCAGCAGCAAGTCAGCGGCGAAATTCGCTACAGCATTTATCACAACAGTTTTCGCGAGTTTCTGGCAAAAGATGAAACCGTGCAATCTGCGGGGGTTGATGTTGATGAACTTAACCGCCAAGGTATGAATAACAGGATAGAAGGAGCGCCTCTATGAGCGATTTGGGTGTGTGGTTAGCGGAGCAAAGTAAATCGGAGCGAGAATATTTGTTGAAGCATCAACCCAGGGATTTCATTGAGATTGGGCGAGATTTCAACCGTTATTATGGTTGGGTGACGGATTTTGGTTTTATTGAGGCGAAGTTAAAATTGTTGGGGGTGCAGCCGCTAATTGAGGATTACGATTTAGGGAGGAATGCAGATGTTTTGCTGTCGCAGGGGCAAACTGAAACGCTGAAGTTGATTCAAGGGGCAATTCGCAAGTCGGCGCACGTTTTGGAAAGGGATAAAACGCAACTGGCAGGTCATTTGTTGGGGAGGTTGCTGGATTTTGAAATGACTGATATTCAGGGGTTGCTGGAACAAGCCAAGCAGTCGAAAAATAGTCTTTGGCTGCGGCCTTTGAGGGCTAATTTAGAGCGGCCCGGAGAAGGATGTCTGAGAACCCTCACCGGTCATACTGACTCGGTAAGAGCAGTGGCGATCGCACCAGACGGCAAGACAGCGATTTCCGCTTCAGACGATAACACCCTGAAAATCTGGGACACCGAGACAGGTACCGAAGTTAGAACCCTCACCGGTCATACTAAATCGGTAAGAGCAGTGGCGATCGCACCAGACGGCAAAACCGCGATTTCCGCTTCAGACGATAACACCCTGAAAATCTGGGACACCGAGACAGGTACCGAAGTTAGAACCCTCACCCGTCATAGTGACGTAGCAGCAGTGGCGATCGCACCAGACGGCAAAACCGCGATTTCCGCTTCACACGATATAACCCTGAAAATCTGGGACACCGAAACAGGTACGGAAGTTAGAACCCTCACTGGTCATACTTACTTGGAAATAGCAGTGGCGATCGCACCAGACTGCCTCACAGTGATTTCCGCTTCACAGGATATAACCCTGAAAATCTGGGACACCGAGACAGGTACGGAAGTTAGAACCCTCACTGGTCATAGTGACTCGGTATATGCAGTCGCGATCGCACCAGACGGCAAAAGAGCGATTTCCGTTTCACACGATAACACCCTGAAAATCTGGGACACCGAGACAGGTACCGAAGTTAGAACCCTCACCGGTCATACTAGCTTGGTAAATGCAGTGGCGATCGCACCAGACGGGAAGACAGCGATTTCCGCTTCTAGGGATAACACCCTGAAAATCTGGGACACCGAGACAGGTACCGAAGTTAGAACCCTCACCGGTCATAGTGACATGGTAACAGCAGTGGCAATCGCACCAGACGGCCTCACAGTGATTTCCGCTTCAGGGGGGGAAGAGGATAACACCCTGAAAATCTGGGACACCGAGACAGGTACCGAAGTTAGAACCCTCACCGGTCATAGTTACATCGTAACAGCAGTGGCGATCGCACCAGACGGCCTCACAGCGATTTCCGCTTCATGGGATAATACCCTGAAAATCTGGGACACCGAGACAGGTACCGAAGTTAGAACCCTCATCGGTCATACTGACTTGGTAAATGCAGTGGATCTCGCACCAGACGGCAAAACCGCGATTTCCGCTTCACACGATAAAACCCTGAAAATCTGGGACACCGAGACAGGTACCGAAGTTAGAACCCTCACCGGTCATACTGACTCGGTATATGCAGTGGATCTCGCACCAGACGGCAAAACTGCGATTTCCGCTTCTAGGGATAACACCCTAAAAATCTGGGATTTGCTTAGTGGCAAAGAGGTTGCTAGTTTCAGCGGAGATGCTGAGTTCTATTGCTGTACGATCGCCCCTGATGGGGTGAGTGTTGTAGCGGGGGATGCGTTGGGCCGGGTGCATTTCCTGCGATTGGAGGGAATGGGGGATTTGGGCGATGTTTGAGAGAAATGGGCGATGATTTTTTGGGGTAGGGAAACGGCACGGTGCGGTGTCCGACCTTGCCGTGTTGTCGATGGTTGCATCCGATTGTCGCATTCGATCGGGAAATGTGCGATCGGGCGATCGCCAAATGTGCGATCGGGCGATCGCCAAATGTGCGATCGGGCGATCGCCAAATGTGCGATCGGGCAAATTCCTCATGCAATTCGGTTAATTTTACCCCTTACCCGAAATTAGGACACGGCAGAAATTCGGACACGGCAGTGCCGTTTCCCTACGAATTGGGCGGTGGTTATATGCGATTGTGCGCCAAGAAATTCGGACACGGCAGTGCCGTTTCCCGAAAAATCGGGTGGTGGTGATGTGCTCTCTGCGGGCGATCTGATTATTTTGGCGTAGCGCGAAGAAATTCGGACACGGCAGTGCCGTTTCCCGAAAAATCGGGTGGTGGTGATGTGCTCTCTGCGGGCGATCGATTATTTTGGGGTAGGGCGAAGAAATTCGGACACGGCAGTGCCGTTTCCCGAAAAATCGGGTGGTGATGATGTGCTCCATGGGGCGATCGACTTTTTCGTGTAGGGAAACGGCACTGCCGTGTCCTCCAATGCCGTATTGCCGATAGAATAATGAGGGAGATATTATTCTATTTTTATACAATGCCTTACGACCCCAACAAACACCACCGCCGTTCTGTACGGATTAAAGGATACGATTATACTCAACCCGGTGTTTATTACATTACCATTTGCACCGAAGCACGACAATGTATATTCGGCGAAGTGATTGACGGTAAAATGCAATTAAATCTTTTAGGTCATCTTGCCCACACTTGTTGGCTAGAAATTCCCAATCATTTTCCCCGCTTTCAATTAGATACATTTGTGATTATGCCCGATCATGTACACGGACTTTTGGCGATCGTTGACAATACCCCCGTAAAAACACAGCAAAGGCGTGTCCCTACCCCCGAAAAATTGGGTCAACCCGTTCGCGGTTCCATTCCTACCGCAATCCGTTCCTATAAAAGTGCTGTTACGAGATTCATTCATAAGTTCTGCGAAACAACAGAAGTTCCTGTCTGGCAAGATGGTTTTTACGAATCAATTATCCGCGATGAAGAATCTTTGAATTGCAAAAGGCAATACATCACCAACAATCCTCAGCGTTGGGGCGAAAATCCTGAGAAATTAGAACACCAGAAAAATCACCCTATTTTGTTAGATTCGCGTTTTTAAAGAAATTAGGACCCGCCAGAAACTCGGACACGGCAGAAATCAGGACACGGCAGTGCCGTTTCCCTACAATGAATCGGGCGATGGTTATATCCGATCGGGCGATCGATTATTTTGAGGTAGGGAAACGGCACTGCCGTGTCCTCCCGCAGCCATGTCGTCGATGATTAAATCCGATCGCGCGATCGACATTTTGAGGTAGGGAAACGGCACTGCCGTGTCCTCCCGCAGCCATGTCGTCGATGATTAAATCCGATCGCGCGCTCGACATTTTGAGGTAGGGAAAAGGCACTGCCGTGTCCTCCCGGCGCCGTCACATCCAAAACAATAAATCAACCAAACACCCGCTCAATCAACCGTTGGCTCATCCAATCCTAGCGGCACAAAATATTGACTGTAAACCACACTGTTCGGCTTCCAAAGCGGCCGCCAATAAACATTTTGGATCACCGCCTTCTCCCCATCACCATCATCCGGCCACTGAAAACTGACGATCGCCATATTGCTATATCCCACAATCTCATCACCCTCTTGCAGCCAGCGATTGCGCCACAACAGCGCTATCAAATTCCACAACCTGTGCAGCACAGACAATTGTTTATTTTTATGCGATCTCTCTGACGCAGTTCCCTTTTCTAGCTGCAAAAACACCCGAGCTCTTTGCCGTTTAATCCAGTCAATCCGATAGCCCCAATCAGGCAGAGATTGTCTATTTTTGAAACCAGCAGCCACAGCCTTCTTTATGCTCATCGTCGAAATATTCATTAATTCCAGCGGCTCATTCCATCCCAAACATTGGTGCGATCGCTCAGGAAGCAGCGACTTAATCTTAGTATGAACTAAATGCGTTTTCCACTCCTCATTAATAAAAGCACTAGCAGTCAACTGGGCCAGCACAGAATATTGATAACTTGACTTATAACTTGCCCCCTTCAAAGGCTCAATATTCGATCGAGAATCGCCAAAATGACAATCAGACCAATAACTCAGCCGCACAGCAGCAGCATAGTGAATATCCCCCGTCAACACAATCACCCGATCGCGCTGTTTAAAAAATTCCACCAACAGCTTCACAAAAGCCAACTCATGAAAATTCCAAGCATCCCCCGCATCACTATTAAAAACCTTCCCCTGTGCCACATCCCACTTTTGCACCGCATCAATAAGCCACAAACCCACCAAATTTGTCGGCACAACCACCAGCGTCGCCTCAACCTCAAACTCGCCAGTTTTATTCAGCAAATCAGTCTCCTTCAAAGGTTTCTGAATTTGCTCCTCAAAACCTTTGTGAGTCAAAAGCATCGGCGGGTCGATCGGGCTTTCCACCGGATACCCCCGCCAAGTCCGCGTATCCAGCACAATCACCTCGTGCTTAAAACTTCTCACAGTAAAATGCCAATTCAAAACCTCACTTACACCCTCGTCATCCCGATCCAAAATAAAAACATCTTCATCTAATTTAAACTTAGGCAAATTAGTTTTCGGATCGATCCTGGGAATTCCCAAATACGAAGCCGCCTCCTCCCAAACAGAAACATCAGTCCCCGCCGAAGCCGACCATTTTTCAGCCGCCTTTAATAATTTATCTCCCGGTTTTTCGCGATCGAACTGTGCGGGCGTATTTCCCCAAGCCTGAAACACAGCATAAGCCAGCAAAGCATTCTGAACCACCCGCCTGCCCAGCGGCTTCCCCAGCACCCGGTAACACCACTCTCGATTCAAAAACAAATCATCGCTAACATCATGGTCATCGCAAATCATATAAGTAGGAATATTCGCTAGCGCCCTCCTCACCCTCCACAAATTGCGGGCAAAACCCTCAAGTTCAACAACTTCTCTATCCCAGACTTTTGCCTGCTTAGAATTTGGGCAAATATCCTTACCCTTCGGAAAACGCGCGCACCAAAGTATCGGCGACCAAACTAACAAATACATCGCGCAATATTCCCCCAAACCGAACAAGTGACTTTTAGATTTTTCCGGTTGATTCACCAACATCGCCGTAAAGCCGCCAAAATCTCTGGCAATATCGCTGCGAGTCCCCGGCTGTAACTGAATAGGTTTTTTGGACTCAGACTCAGTATCAGACGGTTTCTGAATTGGCGACTCTCTAAAAATTTTTCTCTCTCGGCCACCTGCATTTTCGTTTTCCGAAATTTTAGGTATACTGATACACAAATTCTTTTTAATTTGGGCATCATCCATCAGGGGTAGACTCTCTTCCCAGCCCAACAGTGTATCGCCAGCATCAGTCAAAGCCCACAGCATCGCATCGGCAACGTCATCGCCGTAAATTTGGTCGCCCGTTAAAAAGAGTTGGTGGGGTCTGCTATTTGCCATTCCTGCAAACTGTTCGATGGAATTATCCAAGATTGGCAGGGCATCTCTGCCGTTTCCGTGGGGCTTGCGACAAGAACCGTGAACGATACGCAAATAGTTTAAATCCTTCGGCGGCAGCGCAAAAGTCGGCAACTGGTGAGGGAAATAACCGATCGTCTCCGGCCCCAAAGCCGACAAATCAGGGGAGGCCGGCCACAGGCAAGAAATGAGATTTTCTTTCTCATTTTCTGCGACTGCAACCCCGGACTGCGACTCGGGACTCCCAGCAAACTCGATGTCATAAGCATAAATTTGCCCGGATGTCAAGACCTTGCTGTTAATTGGTTTAGCAGTCACCGCCACTACGTGCAGGTATTTGCCGAGCTGCACGGTAGAGATCGAACCTTGAAGCAAGGGCCGATCGACAATTTCGCCGGTTCCGCCCTCAGTGGAATAAACCTTGAGTTCGACTTGGCGGGGTGCTTTCAGAGCCAGCCACACAGTCACGGCCTCTGTTTGAGTCCGGCGCAAAATCGGGCCCGCAAGGATGAGCGGCAAGTGATGAATTCGATGACTTAAGGGAGTCCACGACATAGGATTTAAAAAAATAAAAATTAAATAAGGGTGCTCTAGCAATCAGATTTTAGGCGATCGACAATTTGTCACCCGCTTAATTAATGCTAAGTCTGCCAACCCGTGTCAGCAAATTTGTAACAATTCATTAAGTAAAATTAATAATCAACCATGCTACAACAACAACAACAATTACAGCTTTTCCTAGATTCAGCCCTGCAGTCGCCAGCAATTAAATCATCAGAACCCGCCGGACCACCCAACAGCGGGCCGATCTGCTCGTCACCTTTAGATCGGGCTCTCGACCGCCACCCCATCACCGTGGCTCCAGAAACCCCGATCGCCGAAGTGTTGGCTCTCATGAACCCGATGCACGTCTCCTGTCAGCTTTGCGGCGAAAAACAAAACGCTCTTAAGAACACGGCCAAGCGCAGTTGCGTCATAGTCGTGGAAGATAATCGGCCGATCGGCATTTTTACAGAACGGGATATTATCGTCAAGCTAACTACCGTCGCAGCTTGTGCAGTAGGACTGACAATTGCTGACGTAATGACTCTCGCGCCCATTACCCTCAAACAATCCGAGTCTCCAGATATTTTCACAGCTCTGTTCGCGTTGCGCCAGCACCAGATCCGGCATTTGCCCGTAGTCGATGAGGACTCGCGACTTCTGGGCATCATCACCCGCGAAGCCATCCACGAAGCCCTGCAACCGGTTAACTTGCTAACGAATTTTCGCTGTGCTGCAGATGTCATGACGCACCAAGTCATATCGGCCCCAAAAACTGCCTCAGCCCTCGATTTAGCCCAGCTCATGGTCAAGCATCAAGTTAGTTACGTCGTCATTGTCCAAGAGCAAATTCAGCATCCCGATGGGGCGATGGCACCACCACAAAAATACGAAATTCCGATCGGCATTGTCACCGAGCGCGACATCGTGAAGTTTCACGCCCTCGAATTAAACCTCTCGGAAATCTCCGCAACTCAGGCCATGGGTGCGCCTTTATTTTGCATATCTCCCGCCGATTCCCTCTGGAGTGTCCACCAGTCCATGCAGCGGCACAGCGTCCGCCGTTTGGTAGTAGTTGGCAGCCAGGGAGAACTTTTGGGCGTTGTCTCAGAGACAAGTTTGCCGCAAGTTTTTAACCAATCTGAAGTTTACGGGACGATCGAGCTTTTGCAGGAAGCAGTGGACGCGCGAGCCGCCCAATTGCAGCGCGCCAACGAACTTTTGCAGCAAGAAATTTTAGAGCGGCAGCGGGCCCAAGAAGCCCTGCGCCAAGCTCACGACGACTTAAAAAAACAAGTTGAAGAACGCACCGCTCAACTTTTAGAATCAAATGAATTGTTGAGACGGGATATTATCAAGCGCCAGCGAGTCGAAGAAGTGCTGCGGCGAAAGCAAAGTTGCTTGAAAAATCAAGCGCAGCAATTAGAGCAAACTGTGCGAAAGTTGCAGCAAACTCAAACTCAATTAGTGCAAACCGAAAAAATGTCTTCTTTGGGACAAATGATTGCCGGTATCGCTCACGAAATTAACAATCCTGTTAATTTTATCTACGGCAACCTTTCCCACGCCAGCCACTACATCAAAGAATTGATCCAACTGTTGGAACTTTACCAGCAGCACTATCCCGAACCAGTCTCGGAAATTCGGGAAGCAGCAACAGACATGGAAGTCGATTTTTTGGTAGAAGACTTATCTAAGATCGTGTCTTCTATGCAAGTAGGAACCGAGCGCATCCGCCAAATAGTTGTGTCGATGCGCAATTTTTCGCGCTCGGATCAATCTAACATCAAGCTCGTTGACATTCACGAGGGACTCGAAAGCACTTTGTTGATTTTGCAGCACCGGCTCAAAGCTTACGGCGGACATCCATCTATTCAGATCGTTAAAGAATACGGCAATTTGCCCCACATCCAGTGCTGTGCCGGTCAGATCAATCAGGTGTTCATGAATATTATCGGCAATGCGATTGATGCTTTGGATGAAGAAATCCAGACAGGGAAATGGGCGACGAGAAATGGGAAAAATTCACCCCCGTCAAATCCTAGTTCTCCATTGACTTTTCCCACTATTACAATTCGCACTGAAGTTGTTGGCGACGATTTTGTGGCGATCCGCATTTCCGACAACGGGCGGGGCATACCGGAGGAGATTCGCCGCCAATTATTTGACCCGTTTTTTACTACCAAACCAGTCGGCAAGGGCACTGGGTTGGGACTGTCGATTTCTTACCATTTAGTGGTGGAACAGCACGGGGGGCGGCTCGGCTGTGTTTCGGAAGCTGGACGGGGCACTGAGTTTGCGATCGAGATTCCGATCGTCAGTTGTCATTAGTCAGCAGTCATAGGATTTTAGATTTTAGATTTTAGATTTTCGATTGAAGAATTGGAAATGACTGATGAACCTCGTGGTCGGGAGCACGGACCTACAGTTGCCTTCTTTTTTTAAACTGGTATCAGTAGGATTTTAGATTTTAGATTTTCGATTGAAGAATTGAAGAATTGAAGAATTGGAAATGACTGATGAAACTCGTGGTTGGGAGCACGGGCCTACAGTTGCATTCTTTTTTTAAACTGGTATCAGTAGTCATTGGGAAGACTTGACAACTCCCCGCCGTAAAACGACCCAGATTCTTCCTTCATCCAACGTTGCCTCTAAAAGCAGTGCCTTTAGATGGTCTTACACGTTGGAAAGAAGCGTTAGCGAGATGCCCGAACGCCAAAAGTCGTAAACCTTCCTCGCGGATATTCATGGCGGCGTTAATGTCTCTGTCATGTACCGTCTCACTCGGACACTAGGACACTCCCCCACCTATTCGTAAAAATTCACAATTTTTTACAAAACACCAGAAACCCCAGCAAAATCACTCTTTCCCCATCAAAAATCAAAAATCAAAAATCAAAAATCCTATAACTTTGCCATCCCCTTACCCAACCGGACCGAACTCACTCTCCCGTGTGCCTCATCCACTAGCGCCTTTGTGCCAGTTCAAGTTACCCGCACAAGCCATCAACTGCCTGCATCCTAGCCCCAACGCCAAAAGCCCAGATTGTTTGATTCGTTAATTTTTGTTTTATTTTTGTACCTCTTTATATTAAAAAAGTATTCTAAAATTAATTAAAAATCTAAAAAAATTCTAAAAATAGATTTTTAGGTCAAAAAACCAGTTAAGATTCCAAAAGGTGCAAAATAAACAAATTTACTAGCATTTTCATTTAGACGCCCCCTTTCTTTTCATCGCAAGTTAGCTAATAATGCTTTCAACGAGGTGACTCAGGGCAGGCTCCAAAATTGGCCTAACCGAAAGACGGATACAAGCCCCAAACAAAAGTCGTCGAGAGCGAAAAATTTTAGACATTAGGGAGAACCCCCAGATTCATCTGTGGAGTCAATCTAAAATCTCAAATCAGAAATCTCAAATCGACAGACATTAAGGGCAGGGCAGTTGGGCTATTGCAACGCCTGCTATTGCAATGGGGCTATTGCAGTTGGGCGATCGAAAAAAAGCATGAAACCCCAGCCCTCATCGTTTTGATAGAAACCTATAGGAGAACAAAGAGTGAAACTCGCAGTTTACGGAAAAGGTGGAATTGGCAAATCGACAACAAGCTGCAACATCTCCGTTGCCCTAGCCAAGCGCGGCAAGAAAGTTTTGCAAATCGGTTGCGATCCAAAGCACGACAGCACATTTACCCTCACGGGCTTCTTAATCCCCACAATTATTGACACCCTTCAGGAAAAGGACTATCACTACGAAGACGTTTGGCCCGAAGATGTCATCTACAAAGGCTACGGTGGCGTTGACTGCGTAGAAGCAGGCGGCCCTCCCGCAGGAGCTGGCTGTGGCGGCTATGTAGTCGGCGAAACCGTCAAACTGCTCAAAGAACTCAATGCCTTCGACGAGTACGACATCATCCTGTTCGACGTGCTCGGCGACGTAGTGTGCGGCGGTTTTGCAGCCCCCTTGAACTATGCCGACTACTGCATGATTGTTACCGACAACGGGTTCGACGCTTTATTTGCAGCCAACCGCATCGCCGCCTCAGTCCGCGAAAAAGCCCGCACTCACCCGTTGCGGCTCGCCGGTTTAATTGGCAACCGCACCTCCAAGCGCGACTTGATCGACAAGTACATAGACTCTGTACCCATGCCGGTGCTGGAAGTGCTGCCCTTGATTGAAGACATCCGCGTTTCTCGCGTCAAAGGCAAAACATTGTTTGAGATGGCCGAGAGCGATCCTTCCCTCAACTACGTCTGCGATTACTACCTCAACATCGCCGACCAGATTTTGGCAAGGCCCGAAGGAGTAGTGCCCAACGACACGCCCGATCGCGAATTATTCTCGCTGCTATCAGATTTTTACCTAAATCCAGTCCAACCAGTGGTCAAGAAGGAGGAAGATGAGCTAGACCTGATGATGGTTTAATAGGTCTAGCGATCAGGATGAGGATAAAGAGGTTATGGCTTTTTTTGATACTTTTTCAGTTGCTCTCAAACAGAAGTGGTTGGACTACTACCAGGTTAATCGGGCTTGGCTGCTCCTGCACATGACGGCTGACAACACGGTCGCCACACCCGACGGCGGGAAAAGGCCTGTTTCTTACCTCATCCTGGGAATTGCGGCTGCCCTGGAGCCGGAACTCCAGCAATTAATGCTGCCCTTCTCAAAACTCAAGCCGGATGCAGACAGCCTGATCGAAGTGTTGGGGCTAAATTTTGACCCGGACCTGGCGCTGGGTATACCCTCAAATACCACGCAACAGACGGCCAGCCAAACTCCAACAACTGCTGCAGCCGCAGCAGCTCAAACGGCAACTGCTGCACCAGCAGCGACTCAAACGGCAACTGCTGCACCAGCAGCGGCTCAAACTACAACTGCTGCACCAGCAGCGGCTCAAACTACAACTGCTGCACCAGCAGCGGCTCAAACTGCAACTGCTGCACCAGCAGCGGCTCAAACTGCAACTGCTGCACCCGCTGATGCCAAATCAAATAAATTAGGGGGTGCGGCCTTAGCAGGAGCCGGAGTAGTCGCCGGAGTCGCCGGAGCCGCCGGTCTGGCTGCTGCTGCGTCAGCACTGAGCTCCGAGGAGGAATCCTTCGACGACGATGAGGAAGAAGGATTCTCTGACTTCGACATCGGCGACGATGATGAGGAAGAAGCAGTCTCCGACTTCGACATCGGCGACGACGATGAGGAAGAAGCAGTCTCCGACTTCGACATGGACGACGATGAGGAAGAAGCAGCCTCCGACTTCGACATGGACGACGATGAGGAAGAAGCCTCGGCTTTGGACGGTCTCGACATCGGCGACGATGAGGAAGACGCCGTATCTGACTTCGACATCGGCGACGATGAGGAAGACGCCGTATCTGACTTCGACATCGGCGACGAGGAAGAGGCCGTATCTGACTTCGACCTCGGTAACGACGAGGAAGAGGCCGTATCTGACTTCGACCTCGGCGACGACGATGAAGAAGAAGCCTTGGCTTTGGGCGATCTCGACCTCGGGGATGACGATGAAGAAGAATCCTCGGCTTTGGACGGTCTCGACCTCGGGGATGACGATGAAGAAGAAGCCTCGGCTTTGGACGGTCTCGACCTCGGGGATGACGATGAAGAAGAATCCTCACAATTTGGGACTTTAACCTCTGAGGAGCTCGAAGGGGGGATATCCGATCCCTTTGGGGAAGAAGATGAAGATTTTGTCCCCGAAGAAATACCCGATCCGTTTGGGACAGCGACCTCAGATGACCTAGACATCGATCTGGGCGACTTGGACGAAGACGGTATTGACGATTTCTCTGTATCTGATGACGATGACCTCGACGATCTCGGACTTGACGATCTCGGGGAAGCAACTACCGGAGATCCTGACGAAGATGATTTAGATGCTTTAGATCTCGGCGATTTGGATTCCGACGATGAGGATGAAGAAATTTCGGGCTTTTTGTCGGATTTTAAGTGAGGTTGTTGCGCGATCGCCCGCCTCGGTCCTAGTCTTGAAGTTTCCCGGTCTATTTGTGAGTTGTGAGTTGCGAGTTGTTAATTTTTAATTAGCTCAAACTCACAACTACCAAAAGGCTTTTTGCCTTAGGGAATTGAAGAACACTAAATCCCTGCTGTGAGGGATTGTATGCCCTCGCGCAGAATTTTTTAGCCAAAATTTTGGATGCTGCGGCTGCTGCGGAAATATTGAGTGGGCTGCATCTATTTTTCAGAGGAATTACGCCAAAACCAGGTATTTCTATTATTGTTCGCTGCTTCAGCGCGATCGCACTTTCACAGGTGTTGTCTCGCCGCTGCGCCTGTTCGCGATCGAGAAGAAAAACAACCTGAAAACCACTTATGCTTGTCCGCAGCAAGAGATGCGATCGCAAAATACAGGTATTTCCTCGCTAGGCGAGCCTGTCCTGTTTCAGACTAAAAACAATTTAAAGGGAGAAGATTTGAGATATGACTGCTATTACTACTAATGAACCGGAAGCTTTAAACTTTGAATGCGAAACAGGCAATTATCACACTTTTTGTCCGATTAGCTGCGTAGCTTGGCTTTATCAAAAAATTGAAGATAGCTTTTTCTTGGTCATCGGTACCAAGACTTGCGGCTATTTCTTGCAAAACGCCATGGGCGTGATGATTTTTGCTGAGCCTCGCTATGCGATGGCTGAGTTGGAAGAGGGCGATATTTCCGCTCAGTTAAACGATTATGATGAGTTGAAGCGGCTGTGCTTGCAAATTAAGCGCGATCGTAACCCCAGTGTAATTGTCTGGATCGGCACTTGCACCACCGAAATCATCAAAATGGATTTGGAAGGGTTAGCGCCGAAACTCGAAGCAGAAATTGGCATTCCCATCGTCACAGCCCGCGCTAACGGTTTGGATTACGCTTTTACTCAAGGGGAAGATACCGTTTTGGCAGCTATGGCTGCTAAATGCCCTGAGAAAGCGCCCGTGATGGAATCTCAGAAACAAGAACGCAATGCTATCTCTCAACTGCTGAATTTCGGCAAGAAAAAAGAGGAAGTGGCAGCAGATGAATCGGAATATGTCAAGCACACGCCGCTGGTACTTTTTGGTTCTTTGCCCGATCCGGTTGTTACTCAGCTAACTCTAGAATTGAAGAAGCAAGGAATCAAAGTATCCGGTTGGCTTCCTTCCAAGCGCTACACTGAATTGCCAGTCTTGGAAGAAGGTTATTATGTATCGGGTATGAATCCGTTCTTGTCGCGCACTGCTTCTACGTTGATGCGCCGCCGCAAGTGTAAGCTAATTGGTGCGCCATTCCCGATCGGCCCTGACGGAACTCGCGCTTGGATTGAAAAGATTTGCTCAGTGTTGGGAATTGAACCAAAAGGTTTGGACGAACGGGAAGCGCAAATTTGGGCTGGTTTGGAAGATTACCTGCAAATAATTCGCGGCAAATCTGTCTTCTTTATGGGCGACAATTTGTTAGAGATTTCTTTAGCACGTTTCTTGATTCGCTGCGGCATGACTTGCCCGGAAATTGGGATTCCTTACATGGACAAGCGCTATCAGGCGGCCGAGTTGGCTTTGTTAGAAAAGACTTGTCACGAGATGGGAGTTCCTACTCCTCGGATTGTGGAGAAACCAGACAATTACAATCAGCTTCAGCGGATTTACGAGCAGAATATTGATTTGGTGATTACGGGTATGGCTCACGCTAATCCTTTGGAAGCGCGGGGGATTAATACTAAGTGGTCTGTTGAGTTTACTTTTGCTCAAATTCACGGCTTTGGTAATGCGCGGGATATTTTGGAGTTGGTGACTCGTCCGCTGCGCCGGAATAATTCGCTGAAGGATTTGGGTTGGGGTAATTTGGTGAAGAATGAAGCGAAGGTTTAATCGTTTTTAGTAAGAGAGTAAGGTGGGCTTTGCTCACCTTATTTTTTTGGGAACCGCTGATGTAGGCGGATTGACGCAGATGAACGCGGATGAAGTGTGCGATCGCTCTTTTAATTAGAAGATGAAAGTCAACCTTAAATCTCTAGATTATTACTTGAGCCTGAAATATGCTATCAGTTTTTATCCAGAATCTGAAGGTTATACAGCCATAATAAAAGACCTTCCGGGTTGTATGTCTGTGGGGGAAACTTTGTCGGAAGCGATGGATAATATTCAGGAAGCTAGGGAATTGTGGGTAGAGACTGCTTATGAGTGCGGCGATGAGATTCCTTTACCTGCGGCTGATGTTTAGCATAAAGGACGATCGAGTTTGAGGGAGGGTTAAAGGGCGATCGCTCTTTAATTTTTTTATGAACCGCTGATGCAGGCAGATTAACGCGGATTGACGCGGATGAAGAGTGCGATCGTACTTTTCAATCAATTTACAATTACTCCAAATTTTAATAACATTCTAGGCAAATAATCATCCAAATTCTTGATGTGTTCATCTGTTAACTCAATCAGGTTGAGTTCGTACTTTTGATATAGTTCTTGCTTCACTTCCTTACGCGCCACATACTCCGGGTTGTTCTCATATCCCCAGTATTCAATATACACTTTTCCCCCAGGAATATAAAAGTCACAGTAAGCTTCTTCCTCTATGGGTAGTCGGCGTTCATAGGCGTGAACTAGCTCCGCCATATAGAGCCAATTATCAATCAAAACTTCAGCTTTAGACCGCACAAAGTGACCGTCGGTTGTTCGATGCTGTGCACTCGCCCGAAACTTCTCGCGGAACCCTAGCTTTGTGTTTACTTCTGTTTTGCTCTGTTCTGAATTGTCACCTTTAAGACTCTCAATAGTCGCTAGAAAAACTTGATTTGTCAGTATAGATTCCGGCCAAAGCACATAAGGAGTGTTGTCTTGAGGGTAGGTTTTTTGCACCGCCCCAAAACCTATTCCCCGCTTAGTGGCTACCCAGCCGTTGCGCTCTTTGTTTACCAATCCTAACTCTGCTAAAATCGGATTGACTTTGTGCTTTGATATTTCTAGTTTCTCGCTGATGCTGGTAGCGGACAGAAGTGAGGGGGAAGAGGGTTGTTGGGGTTTAGGTTTGGGCGCTGACACGGGTTGAGCGTTGTTAGCTTTCCAATGTTCGTAGCATAATTTGTGACCGGGTTTTGAAACTGCTTGATTGCATCCGGCCGCCGTGCAGGTTTCTGCTGAAATGGCAGATAAAGCTTGATTTATGGCTGCTAGCTTGCGGAGCAAAGGATCTAAGGTCATATTAACAGCTTGAGATATATTCAAAAATAGTACCACTTTAATTTCTATGCAGTCAAGAATTAAAAACTGGCGATTCCCTTTGGGGTAGCTTCGCGCGCACTTTTCGCCAACCTTTCCAGAATCTCAGGCCACAGGCCCGTAACACGATCGCAGGTACGATCGCCTATAATCGAAACTAGCCCAACTCTCATCAGTTGAGAAACCGCCATGAGACAAGAGAAGGAAGAAATTAGCTATTCAGAGAAAACAGAACGTCTCAGAGTTATCGGTCAGTTTATCAAAACTGTCACACCGATGATTTGGACGATCGTAATTTTAGTAGTCATCATTCCCCTATTAGGTAACTTTCTAATTTCCCAGTCACTAACAAATACGGGAACCACAGCAGTTGTAGTCTCGCCGCCACACGATTTTAGCAAAGTCAACCAAGACATTAAAAACGCTATCCAACAATCCCATACAACAGCCGAAACTTTCGCATCCCAAGAATTGGATAAATGGGAAGCCGAAGTAATTGCACGAGTAGACAATAGCTTCCTCGATTGGTACTTCGATTACTTCAATCAAAAAAAGATGGAGTTTACCGTACCTTTTAATTTCGTGAAATCTGCCGTACTCAACAGATTTGATATGACCGCAGCTTCTCAAGCTGTTTCCGAAAAATTAACCGAAGACTTTCAAAGAGAATTTGCTAACCGCGTGCTGGTACCCAAAAACGCTCAACTGCGATTTCAATTAATCACTCAAGATACTGCTAACTTGTACATAGCCGAAGTTAGCAAGAATGTGAAAGTAGTTCAAAACAATTATAATATACCGCAAGTACAGTGGGACAAATATCTGAACGATATTGCCACCACAATTAGCGACAAAGGAAACGTCTCTAATTTATCATTAAAAGTATTAGTTGGCGGCAGCGGCTACTTAATTGCTAAACCCTTAATTTTGGGAGTAGCAACTAAAGTTGGCAGCAAAGTTACCGCAAAAGTTGCCAGCAAAGCCGCCGCCAAAATGGCAACAAAAACAGGCGGTACAGTTGCTAGTCAGTTGGGAGTAAGTTTAATCGACCCGATTGTCGGCATCGGGATTATCATCTGGGATTTGTGGGATTACAATCACACAGTCAAAGTAGAAAGACCGATTTTGCGGGCACACATTGTAGAATACTTAAAAGATGTCAAAAAGTCCCTGCTCACAAATCCTGAAAGCGGGATTATGGCAGCAATTTATCAGTTGGAAAGCGGTATTTTGAAGTCGCTCCAATCTTAATAAGTTCCTAGAGAGGACTTCTGTCCTCTCCCTTAGTTTGAATCAAGAAGCACTAAACTTCTTACTCCAAACCTCAAAATTTATGTCCTCAAAAACAGTTTAAACCTGGTAAACACTACCACAATTAACGCCACAATCGCCGTATATCCCAACCCCCTCAAAAACCCCATCAATGGATTGGTTGAAGTCAGCTCAACAATCACCGGTTCCAATTTACTTAAAACTAGAATCGGCCAGATAATATTCGCAAATCCTGCATAGCCAATCATCGGATTCACCCCGTTATCAATAAACAACTGCAAAAACCATTTTCTTTGAAACACATCGATAATTATCATCAACCCAATCAACAGCAAAATCGCCATTCCCGCCGTTAAAAACAAGTAACTCATCGTCGCTGAATCTTTCTTGATTCCGCCTTCATAAGGCTCAAACAGCAAACCCAAAACCACCCAATAAAACCCCCATTTGTAAAGGCGGTTCAATAAATTTTCCGTGACATTCCCTGGCTTTCTCAACAAAACCAAAGCGCACAAACACAGCACCACCGTCACTAATGCAGTCTGCCACACCCATCTAGCTTGCAGTCCAATTAACAAAACTAAATTGACAGCAAACATCAAAACCATAATGCTGAAATAGCGCCAACTCTTCCAGCTAGCATAACTCGCCTCTTCCGGCGAACAATACTCTATCCACCGACCCAGCCAATCGCCCGCAATCGTACCGGGAATCACCACAAACAAATACTTTAAATAATCAAATTGAAATAGCCAAGGTGCAGGAGAGTACCGCCAAACTAAATTAATCCAACCGTCAGTAGGAGAAGACAGCCGCGCCGCCAACAGCAAGCCCAAAAATCCCACTCGCAACCACGTATTTGAACGAGTAAACAGCCAAATTAGCGAGCCGAAAACGGCCATATTTGCTAGTACAATCAAGATAATATCGCTACGGCTAACTAAAAATCCTACACCGTTGGGATATTTGATGTGAGATACGAAGCCAATCCCGGCACTCCAAGCAGCAACGGTTAAGGAAGTCCGCCGCCACACAAACCACCTGGACGGCCAGCGAACATACATTAAAAATAATATTAAAAATCCAAACAAGGCCATCCACCACTTCTGCGGGATGGAGGCGTCTGGGTTAATTATAGTCGGGCGAATGTGCTGGAGAAATATCGCAAATGACGCTAACAAAAAGCCTCTTTGCAAAATAGATAAAATCACTTTTTTTGTATCCCATCCCTTGGCGATGCGGCGCGACAACGCTAGCGGTATCGCGGCCCCCATTGCAAACAAAAAGAAGGGGAAAACTAAATCAACCCAGGTTAATCCCGGCAGTTTGTTATTAAAAAGGTGGTCGGGCGGTGGCAGTTGGGCGTGATACATCCACGCCGGCAATGTTTTCCGGGCTATTGTACCGGATAAAACCATCGCTAAAACTGCTAGTCCGCGCAGGGCATCCAGCGCGTCTGCGCGTTGGGAAACGGCAGCAACTGCTAAACTATTTTCT
Organism: Microcoleus sp. C2D2; assembly: GCF_036702495.1. NCBI lineage: Bacteria > Bacillati > Cyanobacteriota > Cyanophyceae > Oscillatoriales > Microcoleaceae > Microcoleus > Microcoleus sp. C2D2. The sequence goes on from NZ_JAUBTO010000045.1 coordinate 28,748, forward strand.
TGTTTCACCATGTCTTTTACCTCTGATGTTTGGGATTCTAATTTATATCAAGTACGGTTGGTTGACCGCAAGATATCGGCCGGCGGGTTTACTGGAGTTCTTGCGCTTTTTGATAGATAATGGTGAACTTAACCCGGAGGGGAATAACGGTTAATTTACGGCACAGGATATTACTACACATCCTTTTTGTTCAAAAATAATAGAATATCTCCGGCTTATTTGCCAATAAATTTGTGCAGCCAGCTTCCTGAAGCTAGGTTGCTGAGTCTTTTTGCGGAGTATTTTTTATTGACTGTCAACCTCGAAATTCGGTATTTATTGGGTGAAAAAAACCACATTTTTAGTTTTGAAGTGTCGTACAAGTATCCTGATGAGAAATATTTGGCAACGTATTTATCAACTTGTTTGTTGACAGCGCCAAACGGGTAGGCTATATGTGAGGCGACTGTTCGATTTTGGTCTAAATCTTGGGTGCATTTCCTCAGCCTAATTTGATCTTCAGATAATTCTCGGTCTAATTCTGTCAGAGACATTTTTGTTAAATTTTGGTGATTCAGCCCGTGGGATTGAATATCATAAAAACCTTTTTGCATTCCGTCTCTCAAGTCTTGACAAGTTACCTTTTTTATGAGGAGTCATGATGGCCGAAGAAGCCGGAGTTGATAAATACAACTACTTTGGTTTTTTTCGGTATTTATTTTCGAGTGTTTCTAAAATCGACAGTAAGTGCGTATAAATGCTTTTATTTCCCTCGTCAAAAGTAATCATGACTTTTGGGCGATCGCGCACTCGGCACCAGCTTTTGGGGATTTGCTATGAAATACTCGTAAAGATCTTGGGATGACAAAAACCAATAGTTATGGCTAACTAAATAATCTAAAAAAGGTTCCAAATTTTGCTGGCTGTAGTCGCCGGGAAATTCTCGACGCTGCGGCGGTATTTCCTGGGGATTCTGAAGGTCAACAATATCGTGAAAGCCGAAAATCGGAATTTGTACTGTGATGATTTCTAAGATTACTTGATAAGTGATGGAAGTTAGGATGAATGCTAGTAAAAAGCTAATAATGCGTTTTTTTCGGAGGGTAATACGCGGTTGAAAATACTCGGGCAATTTGTTAACTAAATAATTTACCATTGACAATTACAAGCTCATGAGGTAAAAGGTTCGGGTGGGAGTAAGAGGGTTTTTCTGGCTGCTGGAATCATCTAGATTGTCGATCGCCCGCGTTTTGCGTAAAGATAAGCTGGCTCAACTCCAGCACGATCAAATTTTCTCGATCGCACTTATCCCGCAACCCCCGTTCACAGGACAGAAGCCGTGCTAGAGGATTGGCGATCGTCCGCTTGCTCAAAAATCATCATTTGAGATAGATTAGCCAGTATGGGCGATCGACAGCAGCAATTGCGACCGCACCCTCCAACCCCTAAACTGCCCCCTGTTCAAAGGTTGCAAAAAGTCCAACTTCGTCTTTGCACTTTCAAGGCGAAGTTGAAGTCAATTTTCTCAGCAGCAGTGAACAATACCTCTCCCCGCCAGAAATTTTCTCTGTAATTTTTTTACTTGTGATTTACCTCCCGAGGTGGTACCATATTTGACCTAAAGGCATATCCAACAACCATGATGAAGATAGCGGTAATTCTGCCTGTTTACAACGAAGCAAATTGCATAGACCAAACCTGTGACATAATTTGAAATTTTTTCAAAAAAATCATGCTTACAATTTTATCAGTGTTAATGACAGCCCGACCGATAATACACTGCCAATTATCGAAAACTAACTCAATACTTTCCCCACACATCACATCAAACTAATTTCTTACAGCCACCGTCAAGGCAAAGGATATGCCGTCAAAAAAGGCAGCGAATGTGTAGACGCCGAGTGCATTTTATTGATGGATGGCGACTTAGCTTACTCCCTCGAACACCTCGAACTCTTAGTCGATAAATTAAAACAATTTGATGTCGTAATTGGTTGCAGAAACCTCGCTTGAGGAAACTTCCGAAATCTTACCTTTCTCAGAAAAATATCCTGCAAAATATTTAACTTCATTTCTGGAAAAATTCTCAATCTACCATATAGAGATATGCAAGCCGGACTCAAAGGATTTAACAAAATACAGCCCAACAAATATTTAAAATACAAACAATTATCGGCTTTTTATTTGATGCATAAAGGTTAAAAAAAGGGATATACAATTGGTGAATTTTCCGCCCAAGTTTCCCAGCAACACCTCTACAAAAATTATCAAGTCAATATATTTAAAGATTCCCTAAAAATGCCGATCTGCTTATTTCAATTTGAAGCCGTAAACACTATAACTGCTTTAGGCGATAATCAGTCAACCTCAGCTCATAATTGAAGTATTTTTTAAAGATGCAAGTAGGCGAATTTTATATCTTTTAGGTCATTGGTTGCCACTAGCATTTGTACCTGCGCTCGCTCCTAGCGCCTGGATAATGACTGTTTTCGCTTTATTGGTTCTGCTGCTACAAGTTTTTAATCAAGCCGCTACTTCCATCAATACTCGCTACACCTTCGCTGTAATTCCGGGCTTATTTTACGGTACAATACTCTGGTGGTCGCAGCATCAAGACAAATTTAAACCTAGGCTCCACCGCTTCTGGATTGGCTGTATCGGTTTGTCGATAATACTTACCTACACTTCCCATCCAGGTCGAGCTTTGTATTTTATTTCTCCTGATTCTTTTCAACCTTGGGTTTATCAATCTTTGCCCGCTCTACTCGGACACGCAGCTCATGTAAAAAAAGTCTTAAATTTGATTCTCCAAGATGCTAGCGTTTCCACCAGCGGTTATATAGTTTCCCACCTTTCGGGCCGCCTGAACATCATCGGTTTAGAAGTGATGCAGATGAGAGACGAAGAGGGAAAAGTAGCCGATGTCGATTATGCGCTGTTAGATTTGTGGCAGTTGCAGCAAAACAATTTAAAAGTTCCCGTTGACAGAGGTAGAGTTCGGGGGGGAGTGCGTTTTACCGATGAAGCTCTACGGCGAGGTTTGTACGGAATTGCCGAAGTATTGGACGGAGTTGTTTGAATTCAAAAAGGTATACCTTCTAAGCCGGAAGTTTTGTCGGCTTGGTCGAAATTGCGGCAAGAAATCGAACCGTTGATGAAATACTCGAAAGTCCACGATCTAGCAGGCAGTTGCGATCGCCCCCAGAGACTAAAATCAAGTAAAATTGCAAGTATTGGTCGATCGACCCCCGTTGCTCTTCGAGATTTTGATTAAAGGTTTGCTATACTCCAGAAATAGACACATATTAACCTTTGGAAAATCAATAGGCCGGAGCTATGACATCCTATGCAACCTCTACAGCAAGAGCCGAGATGAGTGAGATCCGGCGCTTGAAAAACATACTGCCCCCAGAACTCCAAAGTTGGGTAACAGTAGAAAAAACAATAGAAGTTAATCCTACCCTGATCCGCAGCGAAGAAATAGGCAAAGACCAGGTAGAAATCCAAATAGACCTGATCCGCTGGGAACAGCTAGCAATGGATCAGCGCAACCTCCTATTTTGGCACGAAGTCGCTAGAATCCAAAACGACACCATCGCCAGAGACGGTTGGGAAATGGCAGCCCTCGCCATTGGTTTAGGCGGCGCCGTCGGCGAACTTTGGGTGCAAGACGGCTTGCTGCTGTTACTGGCCCTATCCCTGTGCGGCGTCTCCGGCTGGAGACTTTACCAAAAAAACAACGGAGAGAAAAGTTTAAAAGAAGCAATAGACGCCGACGAAAAAGCCCTCGCCCTAGCCACCCGCTTCGGCTACACTCTCCCAAACGCCTACAAAAGTCTCGGCAGCGCCTTAAAAACCTTAATCGAGCAAACCTCGAAAAAACAGCAGCGGGCTAAATACGAAGCTCGTCTCCAGGCCCTCAAACGCAACGCAGCCAAAGCCAAAGCCAAAGTCAAACCCATCACCCGCGAAACCTCCCAGTCAGAAAACGTCTACAATTCTTAACCTCATCCCCCGACGCTTGGTACGGGGGTTTTCCAGTTAACGGTTGACTGTTGACTTCTGTGTTAGCTGTTAACTGTTAACTGCGGTGACTATCCGCCCAAAGAGGGGCAATCGAATTATTAACGACAAGATTAATCGGCCCCCCTCCACAAAAATCTTGAGGCCGATGTAGTGAAAGTTTGGCCGCGGCTGCGTTTAAAAATCTTTGGGTCAAAACTGGGACTGGTAAACTCAAGTCTACCCTTGCCTTTGAGATCGCGCTCGGCGGGCGAGTTTTCAGGCTAGCTTTATAAAGTTTTTATAAAGCTAGCCTTTTGTTAACCATAATATTTGGTAAAGGTGGAGCTGCTAAGACACAATAGGCTAAAGATATCAGCTTGAAATTTGAAACCAGGACTTCATGGTCAGCCAAACCCCAGAGGCAGATTTTCGGGTTACGTACTTGGACGAGATTCCCTCAGTTCACATACCCGTGCGCTTGAGCGTACTTGAAGCCGTAAACTTCAAGACAACCTGCCAGGAACTTTTCTCCGGGAGCACCGTTCCCAGCAAAATCGTCCTAGACTTCAGTCAGACGACATTCATCGACAGTAGCGGGATAGGTGCTTTAGTCAGCAATCTGAAATTGGCCAAACAGCGGGATAGCGACTTAGTGCTCCGAAGCCTCAAGCCGCAGGTGATGGCAGTATTTGCTCTCACCAGCCTAGATCAAGTGCTGACGATCGAGGAGCCAACGGCCACCTCAACTCCCACAGAGACCCTACGATCGGATACTGAGCTACCGATGACCCACCCCTCAGTGCAATCGTGGGTGAAGCGGCTCATAGACATCGTTGGGGCAATAGTCGGTTTGATGATTACAGGAATTTTGCTCGTACCCATAGCTGCTGCAATCACTATCAACGATCCAGGCCCGATATTTTTCGGTCAAACCCGCTGTGGCTGGATGGGCAGACAATTTCGGATTTGGAAATTTCGATCGATGTGTACCAACGCCGAAGCCATGAAAGCCCAAATCAAAAACCAAGCTTCTGGCGCATTTTTCAAAAATGACAACGACCCGCGGATTACGAAAGTCGGGCGCATCTTGCGCAAAACCAGTCTCGACGAACTGCCGCAGTTTTGGAACGTGCTCAAAGGCGAAATGAGTCTAGTCGGCACCAGACCGCCTACCCCAGACGAAGTTGAGCGCTACGAAGTCCCTCAGTGGCAGCGTTTGGATGTCAAGCCTGGGATGACCGGCGAATGGCAAGTCAACGGTCGGTCTCAAGTCCGGGATTTTGAAGATGTCATCAGTTTAGATTTAAAATACCAACAAAATTGGAGCCTGATGTATGACTTGAAACTAATTGTTAAAACCGTAACAGTCCTGTTTAACAAAAATAGCGGCGCTGTGTAGAATCCCTCAACAACCCACCGCTGAATTTTCAGGTGATGTTGCCGACGGGCGGCGGGAACTCGAACTCGATACTTACTCAAGCAGGCGATCGGTAGCGATACCTACGTTAGCATTAAGTGTTAAAATTCACACAGGAAAAAATGCGCAGCTAGTTGTTAACTCTGCAATCAGACCATTAATAATTAGCAATTTGCCAGTTCGAGGTCGTACTCGAAGGATCCAGCATGATTTTCGAGGACGAGAAGAACTCACCTGTGTTTAGAAAAGTACCGACTGCTAACATGGTCCAAGCTCAAATCACTGCCTCGCAAGCTGACTCGGGAATTTTCACGCGTAGCGCGTCACGCGCAAACCCCGGTCTTTTAAGCTCTTGATGAAACGCAGTAGCAGCACGGATCGCTTCGAGCGATCTATGTCATAGTTAGTGTGTCCAACAACTAGGCGTATCAACTACGCGATGAATCATCAAGAGTAACGGTGAAATCCTGACGAGTAAGACACTGCCAACACCGCTGAGTAAGACGCTTGGTACAGGTAAGTAAAGGCAGGATGATGAGCGTACCGAACTGGCTAGTGTTGACGCATTGCGAACGAAAGCATAAACCAAAAGTAAGTGTAATTACAGCACCGAAAGGTAGTTGTTTTGAACGTAAGGAGGCGTCTTGACACCGCCTTTTTGAATTACCTTTTGGTAGTTTCTTAAGAATCTCCGTTCCTTGAGGTCGGAGAGTGTCAATTAAACGCCCTACCGAGGCGAGTTACAGTATCGGAAGTCTCTCATTTGCTCTGCGAGTAAATGGTGCGAAAGGAATGCTCACCTTGAGGCAAAACGGGCTTCTTCAACTCAAGCTTGACTTAACTAATATGTTGCCAAGACCTTGCCCTCCTTTTTCTCTCCCTCCGGGGCTGAGTACAGCGGTGGTGGGGGCCTACCAGGGGGAAGAAAGATGAAAGACGAGCAACCAAAGGCCGAGTGGCACCTTCAGGTTGAAACAGACATGAAGGCTTTAACATCCGTTTTGGAATGGTGGGATAATATCGTTTTGCCCGGACTGCCAGCGGATTTCCAGTGGCCGTGGCAGTGCAGGCTGATCATCGCCGAAGGCTTTACAAACGTTGTCCGCCACGCTCACCAGAACTTGCCCCCGGCCACGCTGATAGACCTTGAGGTAAAAGTGTTTGCCGATTACTTAGAAATTAGGATTTGGGACAGGGGTCAACCCTTCAAATTAGAAGCAAAGCTGCACTCGATCATGCAAGAGAAGCTCGATCCCTCGAACCAAGTAGGAGGAAGGGGACTGGTGTTCATGTACAAGCTCACAGACGACCTTCGGTATATCCGTACCGACGATCTCCGCAACTGCCTGGTAATGCGCAAAAACATTACCTGAGGGCGCGATACCCGCCCGGTCCGGGCGGCTTCTTTGGCAAGGAGTGGAAGGTCCCAACGTCGCCCCCTGTTGTGCTACCGGGAACCCAACCACATCCTCTTGCAATTCCAGGGGTGCAGGCTCGACGCAGGCGGCGGCAGGACTATTTGCTTCATAAATATTATGCGTATTCTAATTTATTCCTATAACTACTATCCAGAGCCGATCGGCATTGCCCCCCTAATGACAGAACTAGCCCAAGGCCTAGTCAAGCGCGGCCACCAAGTCCGAGTAGTCACAGGAATGCCCAACTATCCCCAGCGCCGGATTTATCCGCAATATGAGGGCAAATTATATTTCACCGAAGAACACAAGGGCGTCACAATTCAGCGCAGCTATCTGCGCGTCAACGGCCCCCACCCCAGCCTGCTAGACCGACTTTTGCTAGACGGTAGTTTTGTCGCCTCTAGCGCCGTCCAAGCCTTCAGAGGCTGGCGTCCCGACGTGATTTTCTCGACAATGCCCCCTTTACCGATTTGCGTCCCAGTCGCCTTTTACGCCTGGATTCGCGCTTGCCCGATCGTCCTCAACGTTCAGGATATCGTCTCAGAAGCAGCCGTGCGCGTCGGCTTGGTCAAAAAAAACGGAGTGCTAATTCGGATTGCTGACGCCTTAGAAAAATTTGCCTACAGCACAGCCAGCCAAGTCAGCGTCATCGACAGCGGTTTTCTCGAAAAATTGCACTCTCAGGGAGTACCCCAGGAAAAAATAGTTTGCGTTCCCAATTGGGTTGATGTCAATTTCATTCGCCCCTTACCCAAGGAAAATAACTCATTTCGAGAAACTCACAAACTCAAGGGCAAATTTGTCGTTCTCTATGCTGGCAATATTGCCCTCACTCAAGGCTTGCAAACAGTTGTCCAAGCAGCGGCTTGTTTGAAACACATACCCGAAATCGCTTTTGTAATTGTGGGGGAATCAACAGCACTGGCGCGCTTGCAACAAGATTGCGAAACTTACAAAGCTAATAATGTAATGCTGCTACCATTTGAACCGCGAGAAAAATTGCCCGAATTGTTAGCTGCTGCTGATGTTAGTTTAGTCGTACAAAAGCGCCGCGTTACTAACTTTAATATGCCTTCAAAAATTCAAGTGATTCTAGCCAGCGGTCGGGCAATTTTGGCTTCGGTTCCAGAAACGGGTACAGCCCAGAAAGCAGTACAGCAAAGCGGTGGCGGGGTGGTGGTAGAGCCTGAAGATTCGCAGGCTTTGGCTGATGCTGTTGAGGATTTGTACTTGCACCCTGCTAAGGTGGATGCGTTGGGCGAGCAAGGCAGAAATTATGCTGTGCAGAATTACGGATTTGAGGAAGCTTTGAATCATTATGAAGCTTTATTTGCGGCGGTTGCAGCGAGTCATGCTGAGAAAATTTTGACACCGCTGCCAAAATAAGATAAGCGCTTGAAACCGCGCGTGCTTACAGTGCCAAAAGATGTCCCGATCAGTACAGAAATAACGCTCGTTAAGATAAACGCCCAAAAAATGAAATACTGAGGGTCGATCGATTTAATTCTCCTATATACCAGAACCGGAACTGTCTCCGCAGCCATCCAGACAGCCATTACTGCACTAATTAAAAGTAAAATAGCGATAACTGAAAAACATTTTTGACGGCCAATAACAGCCATTTCGATTAAGGTTTTTAGCGGAAATTCCCTTTTCAACAAAATGGGAATCAAAATTACCATCGAAGCGAGAACAGGAGCAACTATAAAAAAACCTTTGATGGCACTGACTAAAAGTATAGCCTTTCTCAGAAATATGGAGTACGCCGAAACCCTGTGTTGCCAAACTTGTTAAGTTGAATTGTCTACATAATATACCCAAGAACCGCTATAGAACAAATGAAATAATTACAAAAAACAGCAAATCTATCCGACATCTCCAAAAAATAAAAGGTCGCCAAAAGATAGACTCGCGGCGTGTTTTGTTTCCCCGGAGATCCCCCCTAGCCCCCCTTAATAAGGGGGGGACAAGAGAATTATTTCGTCCCCGGATGTTTTGGGGGATGCGAGGGGGCTCGAGACTGGGATATAAGCCAGATTATGAGAAGAAAACGCTAAAATAAAAGACACTATACAATTTCGGAGTTAATACTTGGCACTTGCACCGCCCCAGCGCGAAACCATTCTAGCTTGGCTCTGTGACAGAGTTCCTGCTGCTCGAATCAAACACATCCTCGGAGTCGAACAAGTAGCAGGTGACTTGGCTCGCCATTACGGGCTCGACGAAGCAAAAGCCCGATCGGCCGGTTTGTTGCACGATTTGGCAAAATACTTCAAACCTCAACTGCTGCTGTTCATGGCCCAGAAGGAAGGTTTAGAGTTAGACTCAGTGTTGGAAGCACACCCGCATTTGCTGCACGCAGACGCGAGCGCGATCGTCGCCAGAGACGAATTCGGGGTGGTCGATCGAGAAATTTTGGACGCCATCGCCAATCACACCCTCGGCAGACCAAACATGAGCCAGCTCAGTTGTACCGTATTCATAGCAGATACCATAGAGCCGAGCCGCGGCAACACAGCCCAACTAGAAGCACTGCGCGAGGCAAGCTTGCAAAATCTTTATGCAGCCGTGTGGCAAACTAGCGATTATTCTCTTAAATATTTGCTAGAAACTCGCTGCTACATCCACCCCCGCACCGTACTTACCCGCAATTGGGCGCTGCTTATGGCTCGATCGCCGGAAACAGGAAATTCGACCCAGAAGTCGATCGAACAAATCACAAGTTAAAAGTAAAATTTATCAGCAATCCTGTCCTTACTTTTAGCTTCAACCTAACTCCTATTTCCCGTCTCAAACTGCCAACAACCGATCGCTTGTAGCGCACCCATTCTTCCTTACCGTATCAATTAGGAACTTAAACACTTAATGTCAGATCTAACCCAACTCGAATACTCCAGGGCCCAGTCTACAGCAACGGACGGCACCTCCCCAGACGAAGCCCGCGGCCTGATCGTGACCGTTGCCCAAGCAGCCGAGGACCGCAAAGCAGTAGATATTGTATTGCTCCGGGTGGCCGAAGTATCCTATTTGGCAGACTACTTTGCGATCGTCACCGGATTTTCCAACGTGCAGGTACGAGCCATCTCCCAAGCGATAGCAGACCAAGTGGAAGAAGAGTGGCAACGCTTGCCGCTGCGTACACAAGGGCTATCAGACGCTAGTTGGGTCGTCATGGACTACGGCGACGCGATCGTTCACATTTTGAAGCCTCAAGAGCGCGAATTCTACAATTTAGAAGCGTTCTGGGGACACGCCGAACGCATTGACTTTTCCCCCGCGCCCTGAGGATGGCTAATGTGAAAGACGCTTCTGTTTCTATTTGTCCGGTTCCGCAAGAACAGCGACCGATCAATGAATACCAAGAACTTAAAGAATCCTGGTTTTTTAGCTGGGTAACACTCAATTGGCCCGGATACCTGGCAAAACTAGCTTGGGTGTGGGCTTGGAGTTGCTTAGTATCTGGGCCCATAGCTGCTTCTAGCTTTGCTCCTGTCAAGTATCCAGCTCAGTTTGTCCTCAGCGGTGCCGCAGGTGCCAGTTTTATTCTAGGATTAGCTTTGCTGCGACTCTACTTGGGTTGGTTCTACGTGCGATCGCGCCTTTCAAATCCCACGGTCGTCTACGAAGAGTCTGGCTGGTACGATTGTCAATCTTGGCCTAAAACTCCGGAAGTTTTGCTTCAAGACCAGTTGATTGTTAACTACCAACTAGAACCAATTCTCAGGCGTCTGCGGCAGACATTTTATGGTTTGACAGTATTGCTGGTGGTCGGGGGACTAACTTGGAGTTGTTTGTAATCGGTTCGGTTCAGAAGTTTTGAGTTGTGAGATTGCCGCGCAGGGCCAACAAGTGCACACTCCCGTGCATGAGTCAGAAACGATCGCAGAAAGATTAACTTTATAACTCGTAACTGGCAGCTGGCAACTCAAAACTTCCACCGGCCTCAATCTAAAATCTAAAATCTAAAATCTAAAATTGATATGACAAGGGGAAAACGAACCCAAGCTCCCGAACTGGAAGTCACACTGCTGCGCGAAGGTATTGTGGAATCGAAGCACCGCGCCCAGGCCGCTGTCTGCGACAACCGCGGGCGCGTTCTGTCCGTTGCTGGTAACTCGGAAACGGCCTCATTTGTCCGTTCTTCACTCAAGCCTTTTCAAGCTTTGGCGGTGACGGGGACTGGCACTTTAGAACGCTACGAATTGACCGATCGAGATTTAGCGATTATTTGCAGTTCCCATCAAGGTACGATCGAGCAATCGCGCCAGGTATTTAACGTCCTGTGGCGCTGCGACATTGACCCCTCTAAACTTCAATGCCCCATTCCCGAAGGCAAAAAGAGCGCCCTGCAATACAACTGCTCCGGCAAACACGCCGGAATGCTCGCTGTCTGTCAGCAACTGCACTGGCCTCTGGAAACTTATTTGCGCCGCAAACATCCCGTCCAGCAGCTTATTTTGGGCAAAGTGGCTGACTTGCTGGCAATGCCTGCCGAAGAGTTTATCAGCGCTCGCGACGACTGCGGCGCTCCTACCTATCTGTTGCAGTTGGGGCAAATGGCGTCTTTGTACGCTCAGTTAGCCTCCGGCCACAATGTTGATATGGAGCGGATTGTCCGCGCTATGACTCACCACCCGATGATGGTTGCCGGTGAGGGTAAATTTGATACGGAACTGATGCGCTTGACTCAAGGGGAATTGGTGAGCAAGTCCGGCGCCGAAGGCGTGCAGTGCATTGGCCGCGTTGGCGAAGGCATGGGCTTGGCAATTAAGGTGACGGATGGGGGAAAGCGCGCTCAATTTGCTGTGGCGATTCACTTGCTCAAGCAGTTGGGGTGGATTACTCCGACTATCGCCGAAACTCTTTCGGAGACTTACCTTACTCTCAGCGACTTCAAGCGCTTGGAGGTAGTTGGCGAAGTTTCCATGCTTTAGGACTCACGACACTCTGAGCCGATTTCAGCAACCCCTCCCACAATCTAAAAAGTTTTTTTGATTTAGGGGTTGCAATTTTGAGAAAAAGGTGTTTATATTAGAAAAGAGACAAAGCGACGCGGGATAGAGCAGCCTGGTAGCTCGTCGGGCTCATAACCCGAAGGTCAGTGGTTCAAATCCACTTCCCGCTAGCAACTTAAATAAGACAAGCCCCTGTAATCCAAAAGGTTATAGGGGTTTTGTTTGATGAAACCACTACTAGCTGGTTTCTTTGCCTACCTACTTTCTCTCAGTTTTCTCTCTAATCTACAATGAAATAGGGGTTAAACCTACCTGTTAAATTAGATCAGCACCGATCATCTCACCAATAAGCTGAGATTCTGATACATTCTGAATCTCTCCCTAAGTTGGCTTATGTTTTGTATAGCCTCTAAATCGAGCTTTAAGGCTAGTCTACTAGCTTAAGGTTATTATAACCCCAACTACGTTAAAAGTCTTTATAGCTCAAAATAGAGAAGTAAATGGAAATTTCCATAACTATATAATGGAAATATACCACCTAGAGAAGGGCGGTTAGTCTCTCATCAACCATCTATCATTCTCCTCTATACTCTCTACTAGAGCTTTTAATTTTTTCCCTAGACTTTCCTATATTAAGTTTTAGATGTAATCTCCTAGCTCAGTAGTCTCTAAAAATGCTCAAGTAAAGCTGAGTTAGATAGGGGTTTAGAGCTAGTTTTGTATCTATTAGGGTACATACCTGTTTTACTCCTTATAGTTGTTTTTTAGCCTACCGTAGGGATGACACTTTGCCAAAGATCAACTAACTTATTAGGCTCTAAATCTAGTTTCTCTGCTAGTTCAGGGAGTGTGGCTAGAGAGTTTGATTTCCACTTTTCAGATGGGGAGTCTCTCAGAGTTTTATGCAGTTATAACAGAGTCTTAAAGGAGTTTAGCCACAACTCCTCTGTTAAAGGTACTGGGGAAGCTTTTTGTACAGAGAGTTGGCTACCAGATTCTAAATCAATAAAGCTTTCGGTAGCTTGACCCAATTTTTGAACAAGTTATAGAACTTCTGGCAGCTTGTGGAATTATTCACCAGATTAATGTGTGTTAGACCCATTGTAGGGTAAATTTCTACACTAATAATACGTCTGGGATACTTGTTTAAGATAGAAAACGCATCTACATTATTATTGAATTTCACTGCGAGGAACTCCTGCTTGTAGTTTTTGGCAGGCATTCTGAGAAGATGAAACCTCTATTGTTGCTTCCTGGCGTAATGCTTGTAGGTAGCTTTCCTTGAAGGTGAGAGAGTAAAATCTAGTAGTAGGTTGAGCGGATTTTACTTTGGTCTCTCCTACTGTTTTTGCTCGTTTATATTCTTTTTCTCAATCACCATAATTCATTAATTCAACGACGTTAGAGCAAACTTCCTCTAAATCTTTATTAACTCCTATCTCTTTATCCAACATAAAAACTACATGGTAAAGGAGAGCCTCAAATTATATTTACTAGCAGCAACACACAAGTAATCAAGGAAATTTAAAATAACTATAGGATTTGCATCAGATACAAACTTATTGTTTCGCTAAAATTTTTGAGCAATATTTTCAATTTGGTCTCTGTTTTTATTAAACCACCTTAGCCACACCTCGCTCTCAATTTTATATTGAGCCACTAAGATTTTACCGTTAGCTATTTGATTGCGAATCGGGGAGTATGAAATTTGTTGATATTGAATTATCCCCCGTTCAACAATCCCTTTAAATTTAGTCTGGAACTTTCCTAAGCTTTGTTTTCTATTCTCTGAATCAGTATCTTATGTACTGCTATCGCTCCCTTTTCTCCAGTGACAATTTTTACCGATATCTCTGAAATGGGAAAAGTGGGGACTTCTTACTTCACCTTTTTTAAGAAAGCTAGATTCCCTACATTCACCACCAATAAGGCTTAGCTCTTTATAGGATTCATAGTTTAGCCTTTCATCATCAGCTTCAAAGGTTTCATTTGAGTAAATAGCTATTGCCAAAGAAATAGATACTTATGATGCTGCTTTCATAAAAGTTAATCCCTTATAGTTGGTAATTTTATTTAATATAATGAGGACTTACGCACGCGGGGTCAAAAACCTGGTTTCTGCGGGGAGCATCTCTCGGAGAAATCTATGATTTTTCGGAGAAACTAGGTTTTTTTGGTCTTAGTCCTACTAATAGAGAATTCGCTCACGATCAATTTGTTTATTCGTCGCAATAGGAACACATTCAGACCTACTGGTACGGTGTTGGGCATCCTTGCGACCTTTTATCGGTGAAAATTTTAAATTGCTCAGTCGGCTGAGCTTCCATCCAATCAAAAATTAGGTTTAACTGTTCGAGTGTAACTAACCCGTACTGCCACAGAACCATAGGCAGTTGGCTGGCATCTTGTTCACCGTGTCGGAGAGCAACGGCGATCGCAGAATTCGATATCGCCAAGTCCCCCCGTAAATAATCGAGCAGTTGAGCCTTTCCCATCACCTTCACCGCCAGTTTTATGCGCTATTGTAAAGATATGTAGCCGATCGCAATTAATCAGAAGTTTAATAGTCCTAATTCTCTGTTGAGAATCGGCGATGTGGTGTGATGGAAATCGCACACAACTTGTGATAAAACGTATAAAAAAAGGCGATCGCAGTCACAAGAGTTCCGACTCTCAAAAATTAGGTTCCGCGATCGCTCCCTTGCTTCAAATAAATTCATTTAAAATTGCTAAAGTCCTAGCTGAAGCTGAACTCCCGCTTCTGTGCCGCTGTCGGTTTGTTTTGGAGGTAAAGGATTTCCTTGGCGCTGGGCGTCCGAAGGAGTAGTAATAAATTCCAATGGGCCATCGATTTTGAGGCGAAAAGTGTCGCCCAAGCTGCTTTCCCTTCTAGCAGAATTAGCCGCCGTTTCTCGTTCACCAATCAAGTTTTGGTAGTCCGAGTCTACGGTTCTGTCCTCCACAGTCCTGAGGGAGTCGCCGGATAAAGTCGTTTCCGAATTTTGGGGCGCTGGTTGCAGTCTTTGTTGGGCGAGAACCGCGGGCGTGAAACCGATAAAAATTGAGCTCACTCCAAGAGCAGTGCCAAGAGTAGCAATAACTGCGTTCATCATCAATGCCTCCGCTAGTTGCATCCTACTACGCTTATTGTACCCAGCCGGAATTAAGTTGCACTCTATCAAAAGTAGCTGCTTGTGCAGATACCCATTAAAGTTGCTGTGAAAACTTATAACTTTGGATAGCGTTATAGGAAAAATAGAACTGACGCAGCAACCGGGTTGAAACGCCAAAATACGTCATTTCAGGAATGAGTCAACCCAAAACTCGGTTTGTTTGTTTGATTAGCCCGCGTCAGGAGTGGAAAAATAGTTAGTGCTGGATGCACTGCTGGCTATCCGCCTGGGCATCCATCGTTTTTTTTTTTTCACGAAAATACATCGTTGCAGCCCGCCGAAACCCTAAAAAAACTCGGTTTCAGATACCAGTTTAAAAAAAGAATGCAACAGCCGGCAAGTTCTAAACCCTTACAGAATCAGTCTTTCCCAATTCTTTAATTCTTTAATCTAATAGTATGAGCGTGTAGAGTGAGTCCAGGATTGATACAGCTTCATCTCGATCGCCCCTGCTCTCAAAGCGGACGATCGCGCTAAAATGTCGGTAGAAGTCGTTAAAAATTCAGTTGCCAGCTGCAGATTCTGAGTTATTAACAGCACTTTGCGTACTAAAACGATCTCAACTTCAAAATCTGCGCTTATCAGGTTGCACTTTACGGAAATGTTGTGGGATCATAATAGTTCTGCTTTACCATGCCAATCAAATATCTGACCGACCAGATTTTAAAAATGTCGGGCAAAGTGCCAATTCGCATCGTCCTTGTGGTGCCTTTTGCCATCCAGACTTTCGCTGCTGTAGGGTTGACGGGGTGGCTGTCGCTGCGCAACGGGCGGATAGCCGTCAACGATGTTGCCACACAACTGCGCGCAGAAGTCACATCGCGTATCCAGCAACATATTTATGCTTATATCAAAACACCTCACCAAATCAATCAGCTCAATCTCGATGCCATCCGTCTCGGCATTTTGAACGTCCAGGATGCTGATAATTTGCAACGCTACTTCTCCCAACAAATCAAAACCTTTGATAAAGTTAGCGACATTCAATTCGCCTCCGAACAAAAAGATTTTATTGGAGTTGAACGTCTCGACGACGGCAAGTTGCAAGTTCAGATTTCCAATCAATCTACTGGCTATAACTTGCACAGCTACGCGCCGTCTGAGTTCGGGGAACCAACCAAGCTATTAAAAACTACTCTCAACTACGACCCCCGCCTCCGGCCTTGGTACATAGCTCCGGTGCGGGCAGGCAAACCGACTTGGAGTAAAATTTATAGTTATTTTGACGCTCCCAAACTAGCAATTACGGCGGCTCAACCAGTTTATGCCGAGGATGGCAAACTGATTGGAATCCTGGGTTCTGACTTGAGAATTTCCAAGATTAATCAATTCTTGGAAAGTCTAAAAATTGGCAAATCAGGACAGACTTTTATTGTAGAAAGGTCGGGGCAATTAGTGGCAAATTCTACTCCTGAACCACCATTTATTGTTAGCAACGGCGTTCCGAAACGGATTGTGGCAACGAGCAGCAAGAATGTTCTGATTCGATCGAGTGCCCGCTATTTGAGAGAACGCTTCGGGGATTTGGGCAAAATTGACAGTTCTCGCCAGTTAGATTTTACTATCGACGGTCAACGGCAATTTCTACAGGTGACGCCGCTCTCAGACAGCAGCGGCCTCGACTGGTTGATTGTGGTGACGGTTCCTGAAGCGGATTTTATGGAAAGGATTAATGCCAATACTCAGTATACTGTGGTGATGTGTCTGGGTGCTTTGGTGCTGGCAACGGCGGTTGGCGCTCTGACTTCTAGGTGGATTGTGGTACCGATTCGGCGTCTGAGCCTGGCTGCGGATGCTTTTTCGCGGGGAGAATGGGACGGGATGGCGGTAGATCCCGGCTTGATGGCGTCTCTAGAGCGGGAGGATGAGGTGGGTGTCCTGGCTCGCTCTTTTAATAGGATGGCCGGTCAATTGGAAGAGTCGTTTACTACTCTCGAAGATCGGGTGCAATCTGCGTTCGCCGACAAAAATCAATTAATTATTTCTCTGAAAAACTCGCAGCAAAAACTGGCTCTCCACCTTCACCAAACTCCTTTGGGAGCCATTGAATGGAATCTCAAATTTGAAGTAGCGGAATGGAATTTGTCAGCGGAAAGAATTTTTGGATACAAGCGCTTGGAAGCAATGGGACGCCACGGAGTCGATCTAATAGTTCCTGAAGATGCTAAGGAGTATGTCAGGCAACTATCTATAACTTTGCTCACTAATAAAGGAGGAGTTACCAGCCTTCACAAGAACATCAGAAAGGACGGTAAAATTATTCTGTGCGAGTGGTACAATACGACTTTGGTTGATGCTGATGGCAGGATCGTGGGGGTGGCTTCGCTGATTCAGGATGTGACTGAATTTCACAGTGCTGTGGAGAAGTTGCGGGCTAGCGAGGAGCGGTTTCGCCAGTTGGCAGAAAATATTCATGAGGTATTTTGGATTAGAGAACCCAATCAAAAGCAGCTAGTTTATGTGAGCCCTGCTTGCGAGAAAATATGGAATTTGAGCTGTCAGAGTTTGCACTCAGAACCGGAAGCTTTTTGGGATGCTATTCACCCGGAAGATCTCGATCGCGTCAAGGCTGCTTTTGAGAAACAGGTGCGGGGCGATTATGATGAGGAGTATCGGGTAGTGCGATCGGACGGTTCAGTTTGCTGGGTGCGCGATCGGGCTTTTCCAGTTCGCAGCAAAACAGGGGAAATTTACCGCATCGTCGGTATTGCTGAAGATATTACCCAGCGCAAATTAGCAGAAGAATTCCAAAAAGTCGCTCAAACCGCTCAAGCTGCAAACCAAGCCAAAAGCGCTTTTTTAGCTAATATGAGCCACGAATTGCGAACTCCTCTCAACGCGATTATTGGTTACAGCGATATGCTCAAAGAAGACGCCGAGGATTTAGGCTGCGTAGATTTTATCCCCGACTTGCACAAAATTCAAACTGCTGGGAAACACTTGCTTTCTTTAATTAGCGACATTCTAGATATTTCTAAGATTGAAGCGGGGCGGATGGAACTTTATTTGGAAACTTTCAACCCGGTTAATTTAATTGACGAGGTAGCTTCTACTGTCAAACCCTTGGTAGATAAAACTTCTAATAAGTTTGAAGTTTATTGTGCTAGCAACTTGGGAATGATGTATGCTGACCTTACCAAAACTCGTCAAATATTGCTCAACCTGCTGAGCAATGCAGCCAAATTTACCGAACGTGGCACTATTACCCTCTGCATTGAAAGAGTTAAACATGACAGCTTAACAACTCAAGAAATAGCAGAACCTTCCGACTTAATAATTTTTCGCGTAGCTGATACGGGCATTGGGATTCCCCCCGAACAATTGCAGCATTTATTTCAAGCGTTTATGCAGGGCGACGCCTCAACTACGCGCAAGTACGGCGGCACGGGTTTGGGATTGACTATTAGCCGTCACTTTTGCGTGATGATGGGTGGCGATATGCAAGTTCAAAGCGAGTTAGGTGGCGGTTCGGTTTTTACTGTGTGCTTGCCGGCGCACGTTGAATTATTAGTAAGTAGTTAGTCCTACTTTCCTGGAGGCAATTGTTATACCAATTAAAAAAAGTCGCTGCTCCAATCCTCAAATATTATACCAATTATCAAAAGTCCCTGCTCCTGGAGCCGGAGACTGCAATGCCGTGTCCCTACAGACGCTCGCGTACCATCTATATTTAGCCCTACTTTTCAGAACTTGTATTACAAAATAAATCTGGTTTCTTGCCAAAACACCTGCGCTTTTAGATAATTTATGAGCAAGAAACCAAGGTGATGATACGATGCAGCCTCAGTCTTATTCTAGTTAATTGGCCGTTTCTGCCGCCCCAAAAGTTGAGCTGTTAATACCCCGCCAACAAAGCCAAAGAAATGCCCTTGCCAGGAAACTCCCGGCTGCGAGGGCAAAACTCCCCAAATTAAGCTGCCGTAGAAGAAACCGACAATTAAAGATAACAAAATAGAGGTAAAGCTGCGTTCAAAATAGCCCCGCAGCAGTAAAAAGCCGAAGTAACCAAAGATTAATCCGCTAGCACCAATGTGAACGGAATTAGGCGCGCCGGTCAGCCAAACTCCGAATCCGCTGACTAGCACAGTGACAGCACTCACGATAAAAAAGTCGCTAATTTCTCGCAGCATAATCAACCAACCCAATGTCACAAAAGGGAAGGTATTGGCAGCTAAGTGAGCAAAACTGCCGTGCAGAAAAGGCATAAACAAGATGCCTTCAAGTCCGTCGATGCTGCGGGGGCGGACTCCGTAGGCATTCAGCCTGCCTCCGAACAGCAATACATCGACAATTTCGATAATCCAGAGGAGGGAGACGAAGCCGCCGAGAATGGCGGCGTGGCTTTGCAATTCGCGGGTGATAGTTTTGGTTTCTGGGTTGCTCATGGGTGGTGAGGGCGGTGATACCGATTATTTCTAATTGTAGGAGTTTCGCTCGCGATCGCGAGAAAAGATAGCGGGCGCCGGGTTTCCGGGTTTTTTGCAGCAGAGCTTATTTAGAAATATTATAACTTTCATTAAAAGTTCCGCATTTTCACGTATGGAATAATTCACCTCGATGCGTCAAAATTGTAGATGAACTACAAAAGGAGAGTCAACCGATGGTTGAACCTAGAACTTAGAAGGCAGAATTTTTACCCGAGCAATCAATCCTTGGGCTTGAAATGAGGACACTTTTTAGATCGCACACCAGGCCTAAAAAAAATCAGGAACTAATTTTCTCGTAGAAAGTCATTAATTTAAGAAGTTCAATCCGGTAAAGCCAAACGAGATGCTGTAGATACTGATTGTAGATAAGATCGCACAAGCTCTACAAAGAGTTCTTGGCACCTCGTTATAAAAGAGGAACAGAGCAAGATGAATGTATTTGACCATACAGTCTCCTACCGAACTCTACCAAGTTGGGTATGGTTGGGCAAAGAAGAAACCGCAGTTAGTGTCGCTACAAAATCTCAACCTTACGGTCAAAAGCCACACTTTGACCCCTTGCATCCGCTAAAACAATGGCTTGATAACACCGCAATTAAAAGTCAAAAGTTGGCTCGGTTGCTGTGTAAATTTATTCCCAGCCAGTGTCCGTTTGAGCGGGAAGTCAAAATTGGCGACCGCACTTTATTTCACATTCCGCCGCTGTGCAAGTTAAATCCGCTTTACGAGCAAGTGGTTGGGCTGCGCTTTCGTGCTTTGTGTTATTTGGCTGACGAGTGTGGCGAGGATGTGACGACCTATTGTTAATTCTGCAAAAACTTAAATTTCTCACTGTCTTTTCACCCTCCCTTATCCTTGTTGGGGAGGGTTTTTGTTTTGTAAGGAAACCAGTGTGGATGGGGGGAAAGTCCGTCTCTGAAAAGAAGAGGGAGAGGGCAGTCACTGGCTTGACTGCAAGGCTGTGCGGCTGCACGGCAGTTATTACGCGGCATTTTTTCTTGACAATCAAGCGTTAATTAATTATGTGAACAGTCAGCCTTTATCAGAGCTACTAACCTGTTTGGGAGATGGTGATGATGGCATTGGCAATATTATTATCCAGTTGAATCTTGACAAGCGAATTTCAAAGGTGGTACCCGCCACGTGATTTATCCGTGGAATCAATCCAAAATCGCAAATCGAAAATCCTCAAGCCCCCGCATTTATCCGTGGGGTCAATCTAAAATCTAAAATCTAAAATCTAAAATCGATTGACGGGGCCGGGCGGGAAATTTTAGATTGGTATCACGAAGGTTGAAAATCTATGTAAGGTGGATGGGTCGTTGAAGGGTCTGGTCTGAGGGGATAAGGAACTTCTGTCGCAAGGACGAGTCGAGGAAACCATAAATTGATTTAAGTCTTGCCCTCAAAAACAAGCGCAGAACTTTTATGCTTATGTGGTGAAGCTTCGCCTCCGGATTGTTAACGAAGAGCAGTTGTCAACACAAAAGGTTTGCTTTGGAGGTTCGGGAACTGTAGAGTCGGCAGTAAAACAAATTGATAGAAGGTTGAAAATTTCAGGATTGCTGTGGTTGATGAAAAATGTTAATTAAATGCGATCGCTTCGGTGTACGTTAACGGCTCAATATCCCTTTGATGCTCAAAAGCGCAAAACCGGGATGCTGCAGGTTCGCCTTTTGCCTAACTTTATTGGGTAATCTCCCCAAATATGTACGGTTTTTTCCCCTCTACAGCGGTATGAGCTAGATAGCATTAGAAAAGTGTCAAGGACATCACCAATCTATGTAGGTTGAGCAGTGGAGTGAGGCAACTCACAATTAAAGTTCAGTTTTACTCCCCACATTTTTTACCAAATTGATATATTAGTAATTGGGGCTAATAGATAAGCTGTCGCGCATCTAAATTGTATATTCAGGGCGGGCGGGACGCCCACCCCACAAGACTTTGATTTTTTTTGACATACAATTTAAATGCTGCAACAGCTTAAGCGATTTCAAGAATATAACTCACACTAAATCTCAAAATCAGGAACTCGGTAATTACCGGGTACAAAATATCAAATATTTCAAGCATCTAACTAATACCCAGTGTTGAAAAAAACTTTTTTTGCAGTAATTATTGCGCTTTTATCTTTTATGGTTGCAGTCATCCTATCAGCTCAAAGTTCTGAGGCTGTCAATGAACTATATGTATTTGGGGACAGTCTTTCGGATATGGGAATGGTGTTTCGAGCCAGCGGCGGTCAATATCCGCCTCGTTCGACTTACTTTCAAGGGCGTTACTCGAATGGTAAGGTTTGGGTAGAGTATCTTGCCGATCGCCTAAAGTTACCGCCTGAACGAATCACTAATTTTGCCTATGGAGGTGCAACAACCCGAAGCGATCGCAATAGCCTTGTCCCTGGCTTGTTAGCTCAAGTTGAGTCATGGACTAACTCCCAAAAACAGGCAAATCCTCATGCGCTGTATGTACTGTGGGCGGGGGCGAATGACTATTTGCAGGGGGGAAATAATGCGAATATTCCCGTTGAAAATGTGGCGAGGGCGATGGCGTCTCTTGCTGGTGTGGGTGCCAAAAATATCCTGCTGGCAAATTTACCAGATTTGGGGCAGTTACCGGCGACGCGAACAAGCGCTAATTCTGCAAGTCTCACTGCATTAACGCAAGCACACAATCAGGGTTTGAGGCGAACGGTTAAGGGATTAAGTCAACAGCATTCGGACTTAAAGATTGCGACTCTGGATGCTAATGCGCTTTATCGGGACGCGATCGCTTCTCCGGCTAAATATGGTTTGACTAATGTGATGAGTGCGTGTTTATTGGGTGGAGGTGTTTGTGGTAGTCCCGATCGATTTTTGTTTTGGGACGGCATTCATCCGACGACGGCGGCACACAAAATTTTGGGGGAAGCAGCGTCCGCGATTGTGCAGGAAAGCGGGATGATTAAATCTGAATTGGGGATGCTTCGCTAAACCATTTTAAGGCCCGACGGGCGCCACAATACCGGGATGCTTCCTTGTGGTAGAGGTTGACATAATCTTTTGCATGAGAGCAATATTGACTCATCTGATATTGTAGAAATTTTCCTCGTGGGCGATCGCACCTTATTATCCATTCCGCCACTGTGCAAGTTAAATCCGCTTTACCAGCAAGTGGTTGGGCTGCGCTTTCGTGCTTTGTGTTATTTGGCTGACGAGTGTGGCGAGGATGTGACGACCTATTGT
>NZ_JAUBTO010000046.1:0-45914 GCF_036702495.1 Microcoleus sp. C2D2
CAGACAAAATGCCTGTTCCACCAGAAAATTCAATCTTTGTGGCACAGGCATCTTGCCTGTTCTTTAAATATCAACAGGCAAGATGCCTGTTCCACCAGAAAATTCAATCTTTGTGGCACAGGCATCTTGCCTGTTCTTTAAAATGGTGTGATATCTGAGTTTAATCCTTCTTGTCAAAAAACGCCGTCAGCGCGTTCCATGCAGACTTAGCCGCATCCGTCAAGCGAGTGCCGATCGACTCAATTTGCTTCACAATAAGGTGCCAATTCTTTTCAGCTTCCGTGTGAATGTGGTCAACAGCTTGTTCGATGCGATCGCGTTCGATCAATTTATTTTGTTCCACCGCTTCTCGGGCTTGTCGCACTGCTTTCAAATAAGCTTCGCGACTGACTTCGCCGGCATCTTGCACCTGCGCTTGCGCCCGCGTTTTAATCGCATCTACCACCAGCCAATTTTTCTCAGTTTCTTGTTTAATCAGCCTGACTGCTTCTGTGAATCTCTCGTGGGCGAGATCCTTATTTTCTTCGATCGCCCCGGAGGCCTTATTCACAGCTTTTAAATAAGCTTCGCGGGTGAGTTCGCCCGCTGCTTGCACTTCCGCGGCCGCGCGTTTTTTAATTGCTTCAAACAGCGCCGCAGTTTCTGCGATCGCCTCATCAGTCGCGTCCGGCATCTCTTTTTTGACGAGATCCGTCGTTTCGAGAGTTGCCTCTAAAATTGGTTCTTCGGTTACTTTTGGATCGGTCATATCAATCTTCTCCTTTGGTAGTAAACATTTTGAAAAAAACTAACAGTCCCCGGAGGCCGACTTTGTATGTGTAGCGCCCGAATTGCTTCTGGCCTTTAATACAGACTTTGTACGTGTAGCGCCCGAATTGCTTCTGGCCTTTAATAAGAACTAGGCAATTATTGTTCCAGCTTCATCAAATTTTAAATCCGCGCTTCCGTAGTTGCTCAGCCTCAGTTCTATCTTACATTATATCTACCCAACTTTATCTCCTGTGTAGGATACCGCCAAGTTACAGGTACGGTTTAGCGTACTTAAATTTTTAATAAGTAGCTCCACAAAAAACACACAGCAGCAATAAAATTGGTTTCTCAACACTAGAAAAGTTTAAAATTTAATCCTTTCATTTTTCCCACTGTAAATCTTCGACATCGCTCGCATATAACAAGTGGTGATCTTTTTGAGCGTGCAGCAAAGATTGAGGAAATTCGTACTTAGATAGGAGGATATGTTCCAGGGCGACTTTCATCTGATTGGCGCAGACATGTGGCGGCACTTTGCCCTTTCCCGTACCCATGCCGGGAATAGCGATAGTTTCAATGATATGTTTGACTGGCGTTCCGTCTGGGACTGTGCCAAATTTTACGAGAGTTAAAATAGCCCGGGTTGCTAGATAGACATTTACTGTCTCTCTTAAAACTGTCGGAACGCGCATTATTGGGGCAGCTATTAAGTAGGGAATTTTAGCATGATCGGTATCTACAACTTCTGCCAGTCCTACTAAGAGTTCGCCGTGATGGCGAGTCTGAATTAGTTTTTGCAGGCGTTCAAGAACCTGCCCGCCAAAAAATTGCGAAATTTCTAAATTTAAGCTGCCCTCCATGAAGCCAAAACTATTCCCCGGACTAACAATTGCATCGCATTTCACATCAAAGATTGAGCCGCGGTGTATCTTTACACTCTCCATCTTGCCGCAAGTGCTTTCCCACGCTCTAACTAAGTCATCGTCTACGGCAGCCAGCACAATTTGCATAAATACTCTCTATATATTTTAATTGCGAACACCCAGAGCGATCGCCAATTTAATCATACAATACTTTACAGGAGCGCAGTAAATCTAAAATTTTTCTCAATGTCAGGCCAATCTAAAATCGCTGTATGCTGCAAGACCCGAATCTGGGCCACCCGATCGCAATTAGTTTAGGTGCCGTTGCCGGCGCTTTGAGCCGATATTATATCACCTTGTGGTTTGCCAATCGTTTCGGGACGGCTTTTCCCTACGGAACTTTTTTTATTAACATCACGGGTTGCTTGGCTATGGGATTTTTTATCACCCTCGCTTTTGAACGGGTGGCGACTATTCCGTCGGAAGTGCGGTTAATGGTAGCAACGGGCTTTTTGGGGGCTTATACTACTTTTTCAACTTACGGTTTAGAGACGAATATCTTGTGGCGCGATCGATCTTACAGCATCGCCGCTTTTTACTGGGCAGGCAGTGCCATACTAGGAGTAATTGCAGTTCAGTTAGGAATCATTTTAGCGCGATCGGGCAAATAGATAAAATCGGTTTGTGCAAATAATACCAGTTTAATAAAAGAATGCAACTGTAGGCAAACTCTCCACCCATACAGCATCAGTCAGTCGATTTTATCTCAGGATTGTGGACAATACCTACGAAGTTTTTTGATCTCATATCATGTCCGATCGATTAACCATAATATCCCGGTCGGGGCGGGTTTTTGAGATGGGAGATTGTTGGCAGGTATTGTTGGTGAGGGGAGCCCCTACAAAAATCGCGGTCCCTCGACCGGACATGATATCGCACACCCTTAACCTAATACAGGCAGGGCTTTTAACGGGGTTGCCACCCTGTCAGGTTTAGATGTGATGATGTTTACTGCATGGTGTTTTCCGGCCCAGGTGCTAAAGTCTTCAAGCTGTTTCCCTATCTTGTTTTCAGTTTACTCTTTCTCGGTCGATCTCACGTTTAATAAATAATCCTTCTGGCGCTCAGATATCGCTGCTCTCAAAAGAACGGTTAACAATTTAAACAGCGTTTTGTGCGTTTATGCTCGTACATGAGTTTGTCAGCCTTTGCCACCAATTGTTCTAAGGAAAATTCATTATTTAAATCCCCAGACTGCACACCAAGACTTATTGATATATAAGCTCGATCGGACTGTTGATTAAAGCGCTCTATATTTTCTTGCAGCCGAATATAAAAATTAGATAAATCACCAGAAAAAGTAGGAATAAATACAGCAAATTCATCTCCTCCCAGTCGAGCCACAATATCCGCCTCACGAAAGGTTTCCTTCAATATTTGACCTGTGTCAACGATTACTCTGTCTCCCATTTCGTGTCCGAAAGTGTCATTAATATTTTTCAAACCATCTAAGTCAGCGAACAAAATAAAATAGGATGTTTGCGTGCGTCGAGCAATTTTTAGTTGTTGCTCTGCTAGTAAAAAGAAGCCCCGTCGGTTATATAATCCAGTTAATTCATCGGTCACGGATAGCTGCCTTACTTCTGCTTCTGCCTTCAGACGTTCCTGGATTTCGTGTTCTAAACGTTGATTTTGTTCGATCAGTTGTTGGCGTTGCTTTTGGATGAGTAATTGATTTTTTACTCGCATCAGCACTTCCTGCTCTTGAAAGGGTTTGGTAATATAGTCTACACCACCCAGTTCAAAGGCTTGTACCTTGTTTTCGAGTCGTTCGAGCGCACTGATAAAAATAACCGGGATCTGAGCACTCGCTTCAGATGCTTTTAACTTTTGGCAGACTTCGTACCCATTCATCTCCGGCATATTGATGTCAAGTAAAATCAGAGTCGGTGGGTCGCGATGAACGCCTTGGAGTGCCATTCTGCCGTTGAGGGCTTTACGGACAATATAGCCCTGTGACTCTAAAATTTTGGCTAACAACCGCAGATTGTCGGGGTTATCGTCCACGATGAGAATATTCGTTTGGCCCGCAAGTTGGAATAGAGTTGTCATTGTCTTCTTCCTAAATCTGGGTGAGAGTTGCGATCGCTTCAAGCTGAAAGTTATCGACCAGAGATGTCATCGCCTCAATGAAATCTTGTTTCTCCTTGGGAATTTGAGCGATAAGTTGATAAAGCTTATTATCACTAAGATCGAGTGCTGCTTCATGAACTTCTGCAATCCACTTGGTTGGCATCGTTTTCAAGTCTGGAGTAAATATCTTTGGTGGCGAAGCTGATGACTCTGGCCCAACTTTTTCGGCGTAGCAGTAGCGGACACCCAATAGATGAGCTATTTTGTCGAAAAGTCTGGCTTCAGTAAACGGCTTGGCAATGTAGTCATCGCAACCGGCTTCCAGGGTGGCAGTGCGATCGTCTTCAAAAGCATAGGCAGTTAGAGCAATGATGCGTGTCATTTGTCTGTTGTCCTGTGACATTTGCTCTGATTTGTCGGCGGATGACCCATGACTGATGACTAATGACTGTTGCGATCGAATCTGTCTCGTCGCTTCATAACCATCCATGACAGGCATTTGAATATCCATCAAAATCAGGTCAGGGTGCCATGTTTGCCAACGAGCGATCGCCTCTGCCCCATTCTCCACCGCACACACCTCAAACCCAACAGACTCCAGCAGTGTCACCAGCAGTTGCTGATTTTCTGGAACGTCTTCTGCTACTAGAATTCGGTAGATAGGTTGCCCCGGTTCGATCCCGATAATCCGATCGCTCGTTTCAGGTTCCTCTAAATAAAGGGACTCTGGTAGTTCCAAAACGACTTTGCACGTAAAAGTCGAGCCTTGATCCAGGGTGCTTCGCACGGTGATATCGCCTCCCATCAGACGCGCAAACTGACGGCTGATAGACAGTCCTAAACCTGTTCCTCGATCGTGACGACCGCGATCGGTTTGCATGAAGGCGTCAAAAATTGATTCTAAATCTGAGGGAGAAATGCCAGATCCGGTATCCTCAACTTCGAGACACAGGGTAATAGTTGGTGGAATATCGGGTTGATTAGTGGCGCGATCGCGATTCGTACCGGATAGCATATCATCTGATGAAAAAGCTCGTCCGCGCAGCACGATCCTTCCTGTTGTTGTAAATTTGATCGCGTTCCCAAGCAGATTAATCAAGATTTGGCGAAGTTTTGCTTGATCCCCACAAACATAACGGGGGACAGTAGCATCCCACTCGCTGCTGAGATGTAACCCTTTCTCAGGCGCTTTGAGGGTGAACATCTCGTTAATAGAACCCAGCAGTCGATGGAGATTAAAACAGCTTGCACTCAGTACCAATTGCCCTGCTTCAATCCTAGACATTTGCAAAACATCGTCGATCAATGTCAGCAAGTGTTCTCCACTACGGCTAATGATGCCTAAATGCTCTTGAAATTCTTCTGGGATATGGGGGCTGCGGTTCATTAGCTGGGTAAATCCCAGAATGGCGTTGAGTGGCGTTCTGAGCTCGTGGCTCATGTTCGCAAGGAACTGGCTTTTGGCACGGTTGGCTATTGCTGCCCTTTCTGCAGCTTGTTCTAGGGCAGCTTGCGAAAATTCTAACACCGCCAGCATGAGGATATTTCTCATTTCCGCCGCAGCTTCTAACTCTGCAATCTGCCACGGGTAAGACATCTCCCGGACTGTCTCTTTCCACACTTCAAAGGATTTGCGGGGACACAGGTGCATTTTTCCAATTTCGTCGATCGAGACAGCATCCTGTGGATTTCCTGCCCAGTTTACGGTTTGAATTTGTTCTGGTCGGAACCAAAGGATGTGGTATGACTTTTGTTTGGCGTAGCATAGCAAGATTGAGATTGCTAAAACACCGCTAGCTCGATCTTTGAATTGCTTCGCTTGGGGATACAACTGAGACAAAGAAGCCGTTGCAAACACTCGTTCTTGGTTGTTTTGCAGCAGCCACTGCACGAGATCGCCCACCTCCGCTTCAGATGGTGTTTGACCCACCAATGTCAGGCGACCATCGAGCAGAATTGCTACCCCGCGAGCATCAACTAAATCTAGCAGTTGAGAGGCATTTCGGGTCAATACCTGTTCGCTCCAACTAGACTCTCGCCGGAATGCCTGCTGAATTTTATCCTGAATGGTTTTCGCCTGCGATCGGTAAACGTTCAATTCTCGCTCTTGTTCGTGCACCAGTTCGATCGAGGCAAATTGTCCTAAAAATTCACAGGTTTTGCGAGTGTCGTAATCTACCAATCGCGGGCTGTAATGGTGACAGGCAATTAATCCCCAGAGGCGCCGATCGTCAATTAACGAAATTGTCAGTGTCCCAGCAACTCCCATATTCTGCAAGTATTCAATGTGGTAGGGAGATACTCCCCTTAACACGCAAGCACTTAAATCCTGGGGTGTACCGATTAGGGGATGGTTGGTGGGAATTAGGCGGGCCGGGGTGTAATTGATATTAGGAATTTGGCGCACCCAGTTGCGGTAAAACAATTTGCGGGCGGGTACGGGAATATCGATCGCCGGGTAATGCAATCCCAGGTAGCTTTCTAGATAGCTTTCTTTCTCTTCGGCAATCACCACCCCATGCTCATCGGCTTCAAAGCGATAGACCATAACGCGATCGAACCCGGTCATGGCTTTGACTTCACGAGCAATGGTTTGAGCTAAATCAGAAAGACCGATCGCACTGCGAAGGTTGAGGATAACTGTTTGCAGACGATGATAGAAATCGATTGAATGATTATTTTCAATAGGGAATTGGGGTTCTAACTCCAGAATCCACCCATCTGATATCTGATGCAGCGTGCTTTTAAATGTTTGAGTTTGGCCGTCTTTTAGAGGTAGTTTTATATCGAATAAATTATAAACATTTAGTTTTTCTTGACTTATATTGCTGACAAAATTTTCTATTTGAACGTCGCCCAATAACCGTTGCAGTGACTTGCCTAGCAATTCTTCTGCAGAAATGCCAAAAAACTCTTCTACATTTTCACTTATCTGTAAAATATTGAGATTACTTGGTTGCAGCAAGAAAACGATTCCGTGCGGCTGAATATGACCGGGAGCATACACAGATTCTTCGGTGCATTCCTCTAAACTTGTTAAATCAAAAGGAGTGATTTGGGAGAGGGAGGTAACGTTATGAGGCATTTTAGGTCAGTAATTATCAATAAAAATTAAGGATCTTTTTTAAGAAGTACCAAAAATTAGATGGTCTTCTTGTTCACTGTTCCTAATTCCCTAGTCCTCCTCAAACGTTTAAATGCACAACAGCTTATAAATCCAATGGAGGAATTCCACTTGGGAAATTACCTTGAATTAGATTAAGAATTTTTTCAAATTGATACTGGTTGGCGAGTTCCGTCAGATGAGTACCGAATTGAGCGAGTTCGGAGGAAAGTTGAGCTACCAGTTCAACGATCGCCAGATCGTTCCCGCATAAAGCCGCATCTTCCAACTGAAGCAGCCATGCTTCTGGTAATGTCGCCAGAATCGTTGGATCGAGGGAATCAGAAACCCCAGAGGTAACAGAAGAGAGGTAAGAAGACAAAGGATTTGTTCCCCGTTCCCGGTTCTCTGTTTCCTCGGACTGATATACATACTCTAAACCCAGGTATTGGGCCATCTTGAGAAATACGGTCTGTTCCCGGAAGGGCTTGCTGATGTAGTCGTTGCAGCCAGCAGCGAAGGATCGGGCGCGATCGCTCTGGGAAGCCTGGGCCGTAAGTGCAATAATTATACTGTTGTGTCCGTCTTCCCTTGCCCGAATTTGCTTGGTAGCTTCGTATCCATCTAACACGGGCATCCGAATGTCCATCCAGGTTAGGTCGGGTTGCCATTCTTGCCAAATCTGCACCGCTTCCTGCCCGTTGGTAGCTTCTTTTACCTCTAATCCTAATTGTGTCAGTAATCTGACCATTAGGAAGCGATTTTCTGCTCGATCGTCAACCACCAAAATGCGATGATGCGGTTGACCGGGAGCCAGCCCAATCACGAAGCGATTATTCTCTTCGGGTGTAACATTAACTCCACTGATTGGGCTGACGGGAAGGGTAAAGGTGAAGGTACTCCCCTGTTCCAGAGTGCTGCTGACAGAAATTTCTCCGCCCATGAGTTCCAACAATTTGCGGCTAATGGTTAGACCTAGCCCAGTACCGCAGGTCGATCGCTTCCCAGCTTGGGCTTGCACAAACGCATCAAAGATGTTATTGAGTTCGACCGATGCAATCCCTACACCTGTGTCAGCGACTACAAACTGGAGAATCGGCTCAGTTGTGGTTAATGCCCCTGTAGCGTTCGCCTCAATGCTGACTTGCAAAGTAATACTTCCCCGATGGGTAAATTTGATGGCATTACTCAGCAGATTGAGCAAAACCTGGCGCAGTTTTTGAGCATCGGCAAGAATAAATTGGGGAACTTCTGGCGCAATCTCGAAACAAAGGTCAAGTCCTTTAGAACTTGCTCGTTCCGCCAACATATTTCGGAGGGAATGCAGCAGCGCAATTAAGTCCAATCCGCTCTCTTCAACTGTGCAGTGTCCCGATTCAATTTTTGAGAGATCCAACACATCGTTAATCAAACTCAAGAGGTGATCGCCGCTGCGACGAATTGTTTGCAGGTCTTCTTTTTGGTTGGGAGTTAGGGAGGGGTCATGGGCCATCACCTGAGCAAATCCCAGAATCACGTTCAGGGGAGTGCGTAATTCATGGCTCATATTGGCTAGGAAGGTACTTTTTGCCCTGTTCGCGGATTCTGCGGCTTCCATTGCGTGCTGCAGTGCCAGTTCTTTTTGTTTGCGAAAGCTAATATCTTGCCCAATGCCCAAAAAATACCCGCTGGAAAGCGGCACGTGCGCCCAAGATGTCTCTAACTGCTGTCCCCTGGCGGTCAGTGTTGTCAAATCCTTCCACTTTCCGGTTGCCGATAGCATATGTTCTAAGACACTTTGGCAATAAACCGGGTCAGGATAACACTCAGCTAAGATATCTTTTTGCTGCCAATCTTCTAGGGACCAACCTAAAATTTTTTCAAATTCCGGGTTGAGCAATTCCATTTTACCCTCCTTGTTAAACAAACCAATCATTACTGGAATATGATCGACGATTGTTTGAAACATCTCTTTCTGATAGCGCAGAGCTTCCTCTGCCTGTTGTCGAGCCGTAATATCTCGCAGAAAGGTAGTAAAAATAATTTCACCGTCGATCTCGATCTTGGAAATGGAAGCCTCTACGGGAAACTCTGTGCCATCTTTGCGCCGTCCAAAAATGGCTCCTCGCTCTGCCATTTGCCTTGCATAGCCTGCATTCTGGCCATACTGGCTGACGTGCTGATGGTGAGCATCGGCAAGGCGTTCGGGCATCAACATCGCCAGGGGTTTCCCTAAAACTTCCTCAGCCGCGTAACCAAAAATTCGTTCCGCT
This sequence comes from Microcoleus sp. C2D2, assembly GCF_036702495.1. Taxonomy (NCBI): domain Bacteria; kingdom Bacillati; phylum Cyanobacteriota; class Cyanophyceae; order Oscillatoriales; family Microcoleaceae; genus Microcoleus; species Microcoleus sp. C2D2. The sequence continues at coordinate 9,102 of NZ_JAUBTO010000046.1, forward strand.
CCTTTGTTAAACAGAGTAATTTGCTGAGTGCTATGGATAGAAATGATGGCATCGCTGGCAATCTCTAAAATCCCAGCAAATCGCGCTTGAGAGATTTGTAAGTCGATTTCAGCTTGTTTGCGTTCGGTGATATCCCGGCAGATACAGAAGTGCATCATCTCACCTTCTAATTCCACCCGGTTCCTGCTAATTTCCACGTCATACTCCGAACCATCCTTACGCCGATGTCGCGTCTCAAACAGAGGAATAATCTCCTCTAGTGTTAACATAACTTGTAGTTCTTCCTTCGTCCATTGAGCATCCCAATCAAAGACATTAAGATTCAGGGTTTCTTCCCGGGTGTAGCCCAGCATCCGCGCAAAACTGGGGCTAGCTTCGAGAACTTTTCCGAGCCGATCCATGACAACAACACCGTCCATTGAAGTGTTGAAGAAGGTTTTACTCCGCAGGAGTTCCTGTTCGAGTGCAAGTTCTGCTTTTTTGCGATCGCTAATATCTTTCATGAAGCAGTAATGCCCCAAAAATTGATGCTGTTCGCCGTAAGTTGAAATCATCACCAATTGTTTGTAAAAAACCGAACCATCTTTACGAACCCCTTTCGTTTCAACTTCAACTCTGCCCTCTTGTACCATCAGCCCATAGGCTGCAACCAGTTTTTCCAACTCATCGGCATCTACGGTCTTTTCCCAGGACATCCCGAGCATTTCTTCTGGCTGATAGCCTGTCATGTCAGCATAAGCTTTATTCACATAGAGGTAACGCCCTTGTACATCCAGTTTGGAAATGCCGGACACCGCATTTTTCATCACCTCATTCATTTCTCTACGCTCTGCTTCTGCGTGTTTGCGATCGGTGATATCTTCTGAAAAACCAAGTAGGTACTGGGACTGATGCTGCTCGTCGTAAATGGGAATCTTCACCGTATGCAGCCAACGTTTTCCCAGACTAGGACTGTCAATGACTTCTTCGACGAGAATATCCTCAGTCTTACCTTTCTCAAAAGCTTCTCTATCCTTTTGATCAAAAAAGATAGCCTGTTCTGTTGGGAACAAATCATAGTCACTTTTGCCGATCGCTTGTTCGGCACAGATGCCAAATAACCGTTCGCTGGTTTTATTCCAAAACTGAAATACGCCAAATCGTTTAGGCTGTACGTCCTTCACAAAAACCGCAACCGGTAAATTATCCAGCAGTGCTTGTAAGAAATTGCGAGTTTTTTGGATTTCCAGCTCTACTTTTTTGCGCTGGCTAATATCAATAAACGTAACTACAACTTGTTTAATTTGACCGTTTGGCTCTAATTCCGGGTAGGCAGTAACTAATACCCAAACAACACTCTCAATTACTTTTTTAATTCCTAAAAGATAATTTTTGATGGAACTTCCAGTGGATAAAACCTGATTCACAGGATATTCCTCTAGGGGCATAACGCTGCCATCTTCCCGCACCAAATGCCATGGCCTATCGCTCACGGTTTTTCCCAGTATTTGATCCATTGAAAGCCCTAGTAATTCACCGGCCGTTTCATTACATAATTGGATGCTGGTATCTGTCGCATGAATCACAAAACCCGCATTTAAGTTATCGATCAATTGCCGATATCTGGCTTCGCTTACCTGTAAAGCAACTTCAGCTTGCTTGCGCTCTGTAATGTCGGTGTGAGAACCCGCCATCCGAATTACGTTACCTGCATCATCCCAAAGTGCCTGACCGCGATCCAAAATCCATTTGTAGGAACCATCTTTGCAGCGAATGCGATGTTCTGTGATATGGAAAGGAGTTTTCTTGGCAAAATGGTCTTGAATGGCTTGCATCACCCATCCCAAATCATCGGGATGTACCAGATTAGCCCATTCGTCTACAATGTTTTGGATTTCATGGTCTTCATAGCCCAGGATTTCCTTCGAGCGACTAGACAAGAAGACCTCGTTGGTTTGAACATTCCAATCCCAAATGCCGTCATTATTCCCGCGTACAGACAGTTCCCAGCGTTCTTCACTTTCACGTAGTGCTGCTTCTGCTTGTTTGCGGTCAGCAATATTCCGGGCAATCTTTGAAACTCCAATTATATTCCCTGTTTCGTCTTTAATGGGGGAGACACTCATCGAGACATCGATTAATGTTCCATTTTTCCTCAGCCTCTTTGTATCGTAGTGTTCGATGCGTTCTCCTCGCTGGATTTTGGTGAGAACTTCGTTTTCCCGATCTCGATAGTCTGCGGGAATCAGTTTTTTCCCTGATTGCCCTACTATTTCGACCGCTGTATAGCCAAAAATTGTTTCTGCTCCTACATTCCAACTTGTAACTACACCCTCTAAATTTTGGCTGATAATGGCATCTTCCGAAGATTCAACGATCGCAGCTAGTCGAGCGATCGCAATTTCTGCCTGTTGTCGCTGGTGAATTTCCCCTTGCAACTGGCGATTTGCTTTTTTGAATTGATGGACTTCGCGATCACTAACTTGTGCCAGATGCACGACCAAGATCAGCAGCCAAACTAAAATTAAACCACCAATTAATACAACTATTGGCAAAGTAAAATTTTCCTTTTCTACTAAATCTAAAGTAGGATAAACATCTATTCGCCACTCTGCACTATAGGCTTTCACTACAACTGTTTTATGCTGTGAGTATTGATATAAAAGCTCTTGACCGTAGATCAAAGTTGTGCCCTCATAGATAGCCACCTTGTACCCGGCTGACACTTTTAAAATACTGTCAAATAGAGTTTGAAACTGAAAAACTCCAACAATAAACCCATCAAACCGCTCCCCTACAAATAAAGGAAGAGTTGCTAGAAATCCTTGACCACCTTGAACGAGTGAAATATTGTTACTTAAGATAGGTTGACGCAAATCACGAGCCACTTGCAAAGGGATTTTGCGACGCAGTTCTCGATTAAAATCTAGGTTTTGCGCTGCCTCATTCCCAGCCAGTGGCACAACCGATCGCACTTTAAGTGATGGATCGACTAATTCGATAGCCTGATAACCGTAGAAATCCTTTACATAAGTATCAGCATCGGCTTCCCAAAGAGGCTTTGGTGTACCGCCATTGGCTTGCCAGCGATTCGCCATTTGCCGAAGAGTCAGCACCCGAATTGATAATTCTTCGCTCAGTTGTGACTGAATCGCATTTGCTTCCTGCTGAATTAACTTCTCGATGTGAATTTTTCCGTTGATAGTTAGCTGTTGCCACGTAAGTAAAACAGCAAGAGAAGCCAGCACTCCAAGCATAAGAGGTAGCAATCTTTTAAATAGTGTTTGGCATAATGTTCTAATCAGGTTGAGTCTAGTGATATCCATAAATTAAGCGCTATCTTAATAGAGCTGTCTTCATTTTTTGGGGCGAAATTTTTGTAATTTAATGATGCAACCGAGCAAAGTTTTGAGCGTGAAAACTCGTTAGCGCTAGGACAATCTCTAAACTTTCTCATGGCTAAATAGAACTGTTAAATCCACCGATAAAGAAAGAATGTTGTTTCTTAAGCCCTAGCTCTCTAACTAAAGTTAGAGAGGGCGATGAGCTACATCTGTTCAGATTGTAAATATCCATTGTTTGCCAACATTGGCGACAAAACCAGTAGATTTGATGCTGGCAGGACAGAGCATTTGATTCGAGCAGCAGGGACACTGTGTCATAAAAAGCTATTTTTTTACTAAGGGGTATTTCATTATTGTTTCAATGTGCTGTAAACTGAGTTGAATCAACCATAACAAGACAATACATAAAAAAAATAAAAATTTGGTAAAGAATACAGAATGGTTAAGGAAAAGATACAATATTCAACATTTTGTAATAATATTAAGAACGCAGAGAATTTTTTTCCCACAATACGCACCTTTTTACGAACCTTATAATGTCACATCTGTTTTTTGAGAAGTCAACACTATTCATATGCAACTTTTGAGGCCCATTCCTAAATAAAATGGTTTTCTTCCCGTTCCTTCTGCCCTGTTCCCTGTTCCTTGATTCGATCCGAGACTGTAAATCCCAGCCCAAAACATTGGCAGTTTGAACAGAAAGCATAGCTGGAGCGAGGGGATTCAGTATCACTGCTGGCAGGTGATATTGTTGGAACCAGCTTTGCTGTAAATCACCTAAGGACATTCATTTACTGTCTGATTATGCGAAGAGCTTTTAGCTGCATAAGTAGGTGGTTACAAATAAACATTAGATGGGGATGACGGGTTTTGGACTTATAACTCAATACGGTTGAGATCAGCCCGAACCCGCCTAAAAAAAAGGACGACAAGAGTGTTCTCTCCCGTCCCCTGGGAGGGGGATCTCCGGGCAATAAACAGTGTTAACCCAAGCGTATTGAAGTATAAATCGCTTGTATCATAGATTTTTCGCGCTTACCCGCCCCCACCAGATACTATGTTTTTTTTGCCCTTACCTGCATAGCTTAAGGCTAGATAGCAACAGTAAGGAATTGGTAAAGATTCTTGAAATTAACAGTTTTCGTTACAAAATTTAACCACGATCGTTAAAGTCAATGAACCCATCCTAAAATCTCTGCCACTTGTTCCGTCAGGGTGAGGGGTTGGATCGGTTTGGTAATTACCCCAGCTACCGCCATCTGGGCAAATTTAGCACGATCGGCAAAACTTTCGCTGTCAGCAGAATGATCGGGTTCGATCGGGTAATCGGATCGGACTGGAGGATCTCGTACACAGCAAACCCATCCATTCCCCAGAGACGATCCAGAATGGCGCGGAGACTAAAGATGCGATCGGGGTTTCTCCGTAATAATTCCAGCAGATTGTATTCTGTCGCTGTAAGTGAAATGACTTGTTCGCCAAAGGTGACTCTACCTGAATCCATATCTAAACAAAGATTTCCCCAAGTCAATGTAAAGGGTAAGCTTACCCCGACCTAAAGGTACGGGGCTTTAGCCTCAGATTTGAATCATCGGGAAGAGAGACAATTGCCCCTCTAGTTGACAACTCATCCCCGGACTTTCAGGAAGGCTTACAGACTTCCCCAAAGCAGCAATATTATTAGCTGCATTAATATCAGCATCATGTTCAAAACCACAATGCCCACACTTAAAAACTTTTCCATTACGGTAAGACTTACCCTTAACCGCGTGAATATGTCCGCATCTGGAACAGGTTTGACTTGTATATGCCGCTGGGAAAAATACAACTTTAACGCCAGCAATATTAGCTTTATACCCAACAAATAAACGCAGTTGATAAAAAGCCCAATTATTAGTTCTTCGGCGTTCAGTTTTGCTTCTTGGTTTTTTGTTCAAAGACTCTCTAATATTAGTCAAATCCTCAAAAGCCAAGTCCGCACCTATTTGTTTTGCTTCTTGAACAAGCTGTTTTGAGATATTGTGATTCAACCATTTCTGAAATCTTTGTTCTCTCCCAGAAAGCCTTCTCAAAAGTCTACGACTAGACCGAGTGCGTTTGGATTGAACATTAGCTCTGACGAAGCTATATCGGTCACGAATGGATTGGATATGCTTGCCACTCCACGACTTACCAGTAGAAGTGGTAGCAATATCTCTTCTACCCAAATCAACCCCAACTACTTTTAGTCTTTGACCAGTTGGGTTGGTGGGCCATTTAACACAAACATTGATGTAGTAGTCACCCCGTTTAGTTTTATTGAGAGTAGCAGCCGTTGGAGCTTGCCCTTTAAGCAAAGCCAATTGATAATTGCCAATACTCAATTTGAACTTAACTCGACCACACATCAAAGTAATGCCAACAGTTGGCAAATCCTCAATATATTGAAAAGTCCGAACATCCAAATTAATAGATGTCGGTCTAAATTTGTGGACTTGCTTAACAGATGCGGCATTACCAATTACACGACGAATTGCTTGACAGACATGGTTTGCCTTCAACCCCGTAGCTTCGCGCACTGGCTTATAAACCTTGTGGTGAAGCTTGGTTGTGTTCCAGCACTTCTCACGTTTTGCAACGGAATATATCTGATGGCAAGCCTCAGCAAACCAAAGCAAAGTGCGGTCAATTTCGTTCCGCAACTCTACAGGGACTTGGAGTTTACATTTTACAGATATTGTCTGCATTGCATCTATCTAAATACTCATCCGAGTCTAGCACAATATAAAGCCGTCCTACAAGGACGGGGTTTCTACCCAATTTTCAGATGAGTGCTTAGCAGTACCTCCTGCCGAAAGTGCTACACTGCGCCGTAATAAAGTCCGCATCCTTGCCAGCAATACTTCTGAGGTGCAGGGTTTGCTGATATAGTCATCCCCTCCAGGATCGAAAAGAGCCACTATAGCAATCCTTGCAGGAGTCGTAAATTTTTTACCCCACCCCAACCCTCCCCTTAGTAAGGGGAGGGAGTAAGAAATTCACAAATGATTTAGAATTGCTATACATCTGCATCAGAATGGTTTCCTGTCAGGATTAGAATTGATTTAATGATTTTTTTGCCGGAAGGCATGACAATTAATTGGGGTTTTTTAGGAGGCTTTCTCTGCTTGCCTGAGTATTTTTTTTCTGCTCCTGATAATTTGTAAATGTTTGGATAGGTTGAGCGTAGCTCTCTAGTATCAACTCCAATTTCTTCAAAATCTTAATTTACCATGAATATTTTGAATGTTTTTTTTTACCAGTTATAACAATACTTCGGACAGTTTCATTGCCCAGGCATAGGTAACTAGAAACCCAGTTTAGCTTTTGCGACGAGTCCGCGCAATTGAACTTAGGTTTTGAGTTTGTAGTCAGCTTTGTCTTCGTTGACATATTGCCCTGGAACTCTGGTTTTACTGTGGGCAACCAAAAAACTGTCCGAAGTATAGAGTTGAGAATTGCTATATCTGTGGAACTGGTTTACCCAGTGGTGTTAGTGTACCTCACCTTTCTGAGAAAGGCTATATCGTTCCGGCGAGTTAATAGGCTACGGATTGCGCTTATTCAAGGGCTATCTTAGGGAGAAAACCAGACTGTATTGGAAAATTACAACGATCGCCCAATTCATAAATACAGCCACTGTAACGCTTTTAGTTTTAACAGGAGGCAAACAGCCGCTGCATTGATGATAGTGGATCTCCGGGGCAAAGCAATTGGGTTATACGGTCGGCTTTGCGATTTTGGCTGTGCCAGCTTTTTTGGGGCTGACAGTGCTGTTGTTAATTCAGCGAATTTATCTCAATCCCCGCGATTTTGAAGCAGGATCGTTGGAAATTAAAGGGGAAGGGCGGCCGGGGCTGTTTTGGGTTTCTTTAGATACTTTAGGGCTGATTGGGGCTGGCTATGGGGATTTTCCCTTCATTGGCTTTGACTCCGCACAAAAACGGAGACAAGCCCCCGACTCCTCTCGTGGAGAGATAAAAATTTTAGACTCTTGTTCAACCTCCCAGATTCATCTGTGGAGTAAATCTCAAATCTAAAATCCTTCGACGTGAGCGCTCACACCGAAGTCTCACATCTCAAATCGACTGACTTCCACAGGAGCGATCGCATTTGACAGCCAGATTCCGCTATTTTAGGCTTGGGCTATGGGGATTGACGCGATCGGGACCCTGACTTTTGGGCGGCAAGTGCGATCGCATCGGCATCTGGGCCATGATGTTTGCAGTGATTTTTTCTTCACTTTTTGCCCCATTGGTATTCTTCGGAAACGGGCAGGGGCGATTGCTAGGAATGACTTTATGGGGTATGGGTATGGGAGCCCAGGAATCGATTTTGAAAGCCGCCGTAGCTGGACTCGTGCCGGCAGACAAAAGAGGTTCCGCCTATGGGATATTTAACACAGCTATGGCTTATCATATGATTTCTGGGCTGTTTGGGGATGGGAATTTTGTACGATCGCTCAATTATTTAGCTGGTTGTATTTTCAGTTGCGATCCAACTCCCTAGTCTTCCAGTCTTGTTGCTGGTGAAAAAGCGATCGCCTGTCACAGAAAATTGACCGAATACTCGGCAGTCATACCATTTTCGATTTTTGATTTTTGATTTTCGATTGAGAATGACTGACTGCATCATGGTTTGGGGCTTGCCTGCCGTTGCATTATTTTACGAAACTGGTATCAATTAGCCGTTATGCGTTGTCAGTTTCCCAGAGTTTTTAACTAATGACTGCTGACTGCGGACTGCTGACTGCTGACTGCGGACTACTGACTACAGACTAATGACTAAATTTAAACAACAAGCGAGGAGGTTTAGTTGTGGTAGTTAAAACAGCAACAGAGTGCCTCATTACCTTAGAAGGAGTGAGCAAAGTTTACCAGCAGCCAAACGGTCAAAAAATCTCTATTTTAGAGCAAATTAATTTAGAAATTCGAGCGGGCGAAATATTAGCTTTGCTCGGTATTTCCGGTTCGGTAAATCAACATTAATGCGGATGATAGCCGGACTTATCCCGCCCACCGCAGGTCAAGTTCTCTACCGCGATCGTCCTTTAGTCGGCTTAAATCCTGGAGTGGCTATTGTATTTCAAAACTTTGCGCTTTATCCCTGGTTGACGGTACTCTAAAATGTAGAATTAGGCTTAAAAGCTAAAAGAGAATTGCCCGAACCGCGGCGACAAAAAGCCTTGCGGATGATTGACATTATCGGTTTAGACGGATTTGAAAATGCTTATCCGAAAGAACTTTCCGGCGGGATGCGGCAGCGGGTGGGATTTGCTAGAGCTTTGGCGGTAGAACCCGAATTGCTTTGCATGGATGGATGAACCATTTTCAGCTTTAGACGTGCTGACTGCTGAAAACTTGCGGTTTGAGTTATTAGATTTATGGCTGGAAAAGAAGATTCCTACTAAAGCAGTGTTAATCGTAACTCACGGGATTGAGGAAGCGGTAATTTTAGCCGATCGAGTTGTAGTCTTGGGCCGCAATCCGGGTCGAATTCGCGCCGAATTGACAGTGACTTTGCCGCACTACCGCGATCGTAAAACTCCGGAATTCCAAGCTCTCGTAGACCAAGTTTACACAATTCTCACCAATCCCGAATTGAGCTGCGACACAGTGACAGCACCTGCTGAAAGTGCCGCTGCTGTGTCTCAACCTCAACCCGCTCAAAGCGCTAAATACCAATCTCTGCCGCAGGTGCGAATCGGTGCGATCGCAGGCCTGTTGGAACTCTTGGAAGACCGCAAGGAGAAAGACTTCTACCGCCTCGGTCAAGAATTAATGTTAGAGGTTGACGACTTTTTGCCGATCGTGGAATCAGCAAAATTAATGGATTTTCTGGTAATCCAAGAAGGCGACCTCATTTTAACTCCTGTTGGCATTCTGTTCATTGCCGGCGGAATTGACCAGCGAAAACAAATTGTTCGCACCTAAATTATAGCGGTTCTCAAAAAAGTGAGGTATGCCCACGGAGGCCACGGAGGCCACGGAGGCCACGGAGGCCACGGAGGCCTATGCCCATGAGTACCTCATATGAGAGTTCGAAAGGCTATATCAGCAATATTCGCCTCGTACAGAAATTTCTAGAATGCTTCAAGTCAAGCGCAATCACCGCATTTCTGAAGAGTAGATTTTGGATCTTCTCGAAACCCACTTTAGCCCCCAAGAAGCAATGCGGCAATTAAAAACTGCTATTGATTGGGGACGTTATGCAGAGTTGTACAGTTACGACGAACTAGGGGGCGAAATTTTCTTAGAATCTGAAGATTTTGCAGCTATTAGTACAAATAGCTGCTTCTGTACCGGCAACGGTTTTATTTCCAGTATTGCTACTAGCTTTAATTAAAACTGGAGGTGGCTTAGAAATTGCTGCTGTGGCGCTGATGATGTTGGGTACAATGTGGTATTTGCTGTTTAATGTTATTGCCGGGTTCAATCGATACCTTCCGAGTTATTTGAAGCCGCGCAACTTGACAAACTTTCCCATATCCAGCGCTAGAAAACTTTAATCATACCGGAATTTTTACTTATTTAATCACAGGAATTATTGCGGCGGTGGGCGGAGCTGGGAATGCCAGTATTGTCAGCAAATACGTGCAGTTTAAAGGTGAAATAATTACAACAAGCGGTTTGGGCGAGACGATTTCTCAAGCAACGGCATCAGGCAATTTTCCTTTGCTTTTAGCGGCTACTTCTGTGAGGTCGCTGTTGGTTGTAGTGACTAACCGTTTAGTGTGGCGACCGCTTTACCGTTTGGCCCAAGAGAAATATCAATTGTTGGTTTAAGTAGATCAATATAACAAACATCATACCAAACCAAAAAAACAGGTTTCGAGGATAGATCTGGGTTTGGGTGGTGAAGCCTCCAGGAAGAAACTGGGTTGCTAACCCCGCCCGTATAAATCGTATAACTGCAACCAGTGGCGTCAATAGGCTCTAAACTGGATTCAGGAAGGCGCGCAGCACAGGTTTAGGAGGGTCATCAGTGACAGAAAAAAGTTATCAATCGTCTTCTCTACCCACCTACGCGCGAAAGGAACTGCGGGAATTAGTTCGATCGCAGTTAAGGGCCCTGTTGGAAGAAGGAGACTTTAAAGGAGCAAAAGCGATTTTGCACCCGGTGCAGGAAGCCGACATAGCTGAAGCTATCGAAGGCCTGCCCGAAACCATGCAAGTAATAGCTTTCCGCTTGCTTTCCAAAGACGAAGCGATCGCAGTTTACGAATATCTCGACTCCAGCGTTCAGCAGTCCCTCTGCGAAAAATTCAAACGCCAAGAAGTCATTGACATTGTAGACAAAATGTCCCCGGACGATCGAGCTAAACTCTTTGACGAACTGCCGGCAATATTAGTCCGCCGCCTGTTGGGTGAATTGAGCCCGACGGAACGGGAAGCTACGGCTCAACTTTTGGGTTACGAAGCCAGTACCGCCGGCCGGATCATGACCCCGGAATATATTTCTCTGAAAGAAAGCTTTACCGTTGCCCAAGCTTTAGACCGCATTCGCTCTTTGGCTAAAACTACGGAAACAATTTATTCTCTTTATGTCACTGACGCCGCCCGCAGCTTGACCGGTATTTTATCCCTGCGGGATTTAGTCACTTCGCCCCTCGACAAAACTGTCGGCGAAATTATGACCCGCGACGTAGTTTCTGTTCAAACTGGCACGGATCAAGAAGAAGTAGCTAGGCTGATCCAGCGTTACGATTTTTTAGCTGTGCCCGTTGTAGACCGCGAACAGCGCCTAGTCGGGATCATTACAGTTGACGACGCGATCGACATTTTAGAACAAGAAGCCGCCAAAGATATTTATACTTTGGGCGGTGTCCAGTCCGGCGGCGATAATTATTTTCAGACCGATTTAATCACCGTTGCCCGCAAAAGGGTCGTGTGGCTGTTTGTTCTGCTTCTAACCAATACTGTCACCGGCGCAATTATTCGAGCTCAAGAAGATATTTTGCACCAAGTAGTCGCCCTAGCAGCCTTTATTCCGCTGCTGACTGGTACTGGAGGCAATGTCGGAGCTCAGTCCTCAACTGTTGTAATTCGCGGTTTGAACACTGACGAAATTACAGCAATGGGCCCGTTTCAAGTAATTCTTCGGGAGGGGATGGCGGGAGCGCTGCTAGGAGCTATATTGGGGACTGTAGCGACGGGCTGGGCTTACACTCTGCAAGGGAGTTTAGCAGTGGCGAGCGCGGTGGGGGTGAGTTTGTTTGCGATCGCAATTTTAGCTTCTATTGCCGGTTCAGCTCTGCCGTTTCTATTTCGTTCTTTGGGTTTAGACCCCGCTTTAATGTCTGCTCCTTTTATTACCACCGCAGTTGATGTCCTCGGGGTCTTGATTTATTTCACTTTAGCTCGACTAATTTTGCAGATTTAATATATTTAATTAGATGGCTGTCAATAAAAAACTTAATCGGTTTTTCACCACTTATCAATTTTGGGTGTGCGTGCGATTCCTTACGGGATAGCTGCCCTCGCGCGTACTTTATTTTTACCCGCATACTTGCACCAGTTAAAAAAAAGAATGCAACTATAAGCCCGCGATCCCAACTACGAGCTTCATCAGTCATTCCACATCTAAAATCTAAAATCTAAAATCTAAAATCTAAAATGGTATTAGCCTATGTCATCATCCAATTCACCAACCAAAATCCAAAATCCCAAGTCGAGCAATTTGTTAGAAACTGCTGAAGTGGTTTTTCTGGCAGCCTCTGCTGTGGGATTGGCTGCTAGTTTGGTTTGGGGGCAGAGCGTTTATGCTCAAGGCGCGATCGTGATTTCGTTGGTGTTGAATTTTGTGAACCGGCAGAAGTTGCACAGGCAAGTTAAAGCAAGTACGGCGGCAACGTTCGATCGGGTAAATCAACAAGCAGTTACTACCGATCGCGCGATCGAGCAATTGCAACTTGCTGTTAATGCTTTAGACGAAGCTCTTGCTCAAACATCTCGCGAAAATCTCAATGTTGGGCCTGGAGAAAACGTACACTCTCTAATTTCAGCCATTGAGAACCTGCGCCAGCGACTAATAATTTTAGAAAAAACTATTAAAATGATTCAAAGCGAGATCGAACTAACCAGCCGCCAATTCAAACAGCGGCCGGAGTTGCAACAAGTCGAAACTTTGACAACAATAATTCTGGACTTACAGGAGTTTATCAACGAACTGCCGCAGTGGGGCAGTTTGCAGCAGCGACAGCTAACAGAACTTCAGCAAAAAGTAGACAATGCTTTGGCTCAGCTATCTGAAGAAATTGCTGTGATTCCCAACCGCGTTCAGGAGGCGGTAGCTAGTCGCGGCGGGGAAATTAACCCACAGTTTGGTTCTGGTTTGAATGGATCTCAAAAGAATGCCTACCGACCTAAAACCCAGAATGAGAAAATTCGCCAGAAATATCCCAGAGCTTATGTCAAGTGGAGTCAGGATGAAGACGAAAATTTGAAGAAAGAATATGCTAGCTGTCAACAAATTGGGGAATTAGCTCAGAGATTTCAGCGACAGCCTGGTGCCATTCGTTCGCGCTTACAAAAATTAGGATTGATGGAATAATGGTAATTGGTAATTGGTAATTTGTAACCGCAGAAAACAGACAAGGGTCAAAGTCAATTGACAACTGACAAATAATATCAAATCTATTAGCATCGGAATTATTCCTATCTCTCTTCTCTTAATCTGCGTGAATCAGCGTCAATCCATTGTCATCTGCGGTTACCAAATTCTATTTTTAAACCGCAGATACAGGCAGATAAACACAGATTAACGCAGATGAATGATGTCAATTCCGGTTGCACGATTCATCCGTGATTGTTGACTGTTGACTGGATTTGACGCCCGACGATGCAACCGGAATTGATATAACAAAGCGATCGCCCTTTTTTTCAAAAGAGCGATCGCTTTGTTTCTTTATTCAGTACCGGCTGCCAACAGCAGGCCACTAACATCACATCTCCAGGCTTTTTAGCCTGGGTCTACCTCATTTTAGAAATCTTGGGGTAACAAAGAACTTAAACGCTCCAACAAAGGATCAGAATCCCGACGAGGAGCAACCTCAGCATCAGACACTAAATTATCATCCGCCACAGACTCAGATTCAATCGGGCCAGGCTCTACTACTTTTGAAACTTGGGCAAAAGAAACTTGAGCAAACTTACTGTTAACACTCCCCTGCAACTGATCCAACTGCGCGCTGAGTTGACTCAGGTGATGTTCCAGTGCCTCCAAACGGCTTAATTCCTCTGCAGAAACATTGTGCTCAAACTCAGCAAATTTGACCACAAGTTCAGCAATACGCTGTTCCAACCGTTGAAAGCTCTGTGTAGAGCTAGCTGACTCAGATACAGACAAAAACTGCCACAAAGCTTGCTTGCAGAGATTGCTGAAAGTCTGATATTTCGTGAAAGCCAACTCTTTTTCAATAGCGGCCAGCAAAGTTTGATCCGCAGCATCTTCCGTGAACGCTACCGAGAAATTCGCTTTATTTTTTGCCCACAGTGCCATAGGGTTCAAGCCTTAATGCGTTACTTTATCGTGGCTAGCTGAGCCTCAGCATAAATAAACTGTCCCAAAGCATTAGCTTTCCGAGAAGGCTGAGCCAAGTGAGCCTTAAGATTGGCATCTTTAAGCAAAGGTTGCAGCACCTCCCAGAAAAACTCGCCGCCACCGCCAGTCAGAACCACATCCGTCACCCGTTCCGGCAGCCACTGCACCAAACGTTCGGACAGTTCGTTAGCGAAAGCCTCCCGCAAATCCTTAATAATCGGATCTAAATTAGTCGGCTTAGTCGCTCCTCTCGGACGGTAGAAACGTTGGCCTTCTGGTTTATTTACCGCTTCCAGTAAAGACAGAGATTGAGGGTCTGCCCCCGGAATCTTTGAGGCAACTTGTTCGTAGAACTTGTTCATTGCGAAGGAATCGCTCTTAGAAGCCGCCCGGGCGAACCGGAAACGATCGACCATTAACAAATCGGTAGTTTGGTGTCCGATATCGACAACAGCCACCGACAGTTCGGGCAACTCCGGCGTAAACTCCTTGTTGTCTTGAGCCTCGCACCAAATCAGGCTGCCGAAGCCTTCGGGCATCACCCAAACGTGACTGATGTTAATGTCCACACGCTCGCCCCGATACACCACAACGTGGGGAGAGCGCAGTTGGCTGATAATCTCTTCCTTTTCCTTCTCAAACTGATCCTGCGAATAAAACGGCAAACCCAGCACAACTGCTATTTCGCCCTTCATCTGGAAATATCCAGCACAGGAAAAAACCTTAACCAAAGCATCTACTACTTTCGACTGGTCGGCGCCGCCGAGATTAGCGCCAAAATCGGCAGCCAGTTGGCCGATCGCGTAGCCCTTGCCCTGGTACTCCAGCCACATATCCAACAGAGGGTCTGTTGCTTTCGACTCAAAGCTGCCGCCACGAACCTTTTCAACGGGCATAGCAGCCACGTTGGCAGGGATGAAAACCACGCTGCTCGGGTTGCGACTCACGCAGGCTTTAGTTGCCGTCCGACCCAAATCAGCACTAATAATCGATTTGTGAGAAGCGATCTTAGTCTGCTGCGTCAGCATAGCCGAATTAGGAACAAGCTGTCTAGTTGTCATTGAAATGTGTTACCTCACTGAGCCTCACCATTATCATGCCTTATCCCTTGACACTGCCATGCTTAAAGACAGTGGGTTTTGCGGCGATTCTTCTAACTCTACCTAGATCGGTATCGAAATCAGCACCAAACATTATATTCGGGACGATCGCCCTTACCGTAACTAACCTAACTTTTTCTGGAGCGATCGTGGTCGAAGCTGTATTGCCTGAGAGTGCATTGTTAAGTTAAATTTAGTTAAGATTCTGAGTGTAAACTTTTGTCGCACTCCTCCGACACCGCGATCTTACCCGATCTGTCCCCAATTCAAGGCATCCGCATTTATGAAAATTTCTTGGCGAACTATACTACTTTGGACTTTACCCGCCTTAGTCATCGGCTTTTTCTTGTGGCAGGGGGCCTTTGCCCCATCCCCCGCAGAAATGACCAAGAACACCGCCAGCACCCGCCTGAGCTACGGTCGATTCTTAGATTACTTAAACGCCGGTCGAGTGACCAGCGTTGACCTTTACGACGGAGGTCGGACGGCTATTGTCCTAGCAGTCGATCCCGAACTGGACAATCACGAGCAGCGGTGGCGGGTGGACTTGCCCTCAAATGCCCCGGAACTGGTTTCTAGGCTCAGAGACTCCAAAATCAGCTTCGACACTCACCCGCTGCGCAACGACGGCGCTGTGTGGGGACTTTTAGGCAATCTAGTATTTCCCCTCTTGTTAGTAGGAGGGCTGTTTTTCCTCTTCCGCCGCGGTGGTAACGTTCCCGGCGGTCCGGGCCAAGCCATGAATTTTGGCAAGTCCAAAGCTCGCTTTCAAATGGAAGCTAAAACAGGCGTACTGTTCGACGACGTAGCAGGCGTTGAGGAAGCCAAAGAAGAACTGCAAGAAGTGGTGACATTCCTCAAAAAACCAGAACGCTTCACCGCAGTCGGGGCGAAGATTCCCAAAGGCGTGCTGCTAGTGGGCCCTCCGGGAACAGGTAAAACCCTGCTGGCAAAAGCGATCGCAGGCGAAGCAGGCGTGCCTTTCTTCAGCATCTCCGGTTCGGAATTTGTCGAAATGTTCGTCGGTGTCGGCGCTTCCCGCGTTCGGGACTTGTTTAAGAAAGCTAAAGAAAATGCTCCTTGCATCATCTTTATCGATGAAATCGATGCAGTGGGCCGCCAGCGCGGCGCCGGTATCGGTGGCGGTAACGACGAACGGGAACAAACCCTGAACCAGTTGCTGACGGAAATGGACGGTTTTGAGGGCAATACTGGCATTATCATCATTGCTGCCACGAACCGCCCCGACGTGCTCGACTCAGCGTTGCTGCGTCCGGGACGTTTTGACCGCCAAGTTAGTGTAGATACGCCGGATATCAAAGGCCGCTTGGAAATTTTGGAAGTTCACGCGCGCAACAAGAAGCTGTCTGCAGAGATTTCTTTGGAGGCCATCGCCCGCCGGACTCCGGGTTTTACGGGGGCTGATTTGGCTAACTTGCTCAACGAAGCTGCTATTTTAACCGCCCGCCGCCGCAAAGAAGCGATTACGATGCTCGAAGTTGACGATGCAGTCGATCGCGTGGTAGCAGGTATGGAAGGCACTCCCTTGGTGGACAGCAAGAGCAAGCGCTTGATTGCTTACCACGAAATCGGCCACGCGATCGTCGGTACAATCATTCAAGCCCACGATCCGGTTCAAAAAGTTACCTTAGTACCTCGCGGACAGGCCCGCGGCTTGACTTGGTTCATGCCCAGCGAAGACCAAGGTTTGATTTCAAGATCGCAAATTTTAGCCCGCATTAGCGGTGCTTTGGGTGGCCGCGCAGCCGAAGAAGTAGTTTTCGGCGATGCCGAAGTAACCACCGGTGCCGGCAACGACTTGCAGCAAGTAAGCGGCATGGCGCGGCAAATGGTGACTCGCTACGGGATGTCTACTTTGGGCCCGATCGCCCTGGAAGCTCAGCAAAGCGAAATTTTCCTCGGCCGCGACTTCACGGCGCGATCGGAATATTCCGAAGAAATTGCTTCTCGGATTGACTCACAAGTCCGGGTAATTGTCGATACCTGCTACGAGGAAGCCCGCCGAATTATTCGCGAAAATCGCGCCGTAATCGATCGCTTAGTCGATTTGTTGATCGAAAAAGAAACCATTGACGGCGAAGAGTTCCGGCTAATTGTCGCTGAATACACTTTTGTTCCTGAAAAAGAACAATACGTTCCTCAGCTTTAAGACTTGTTTAAAGATTAGGGACGCGGCAATGCCGTGTCTTTAAAAAGTAGGGACGCAGCAATATTTCCACGTCCCTACTTTTATCTTAAACTGTCAATAATATTAAACCGCCCCTAAACGCCAATTAACGCAAATGAATACTACATTTGCCATACGTACTAAGAATTCGTCTTTTTTTTTAATAGCAACCTTTATTTTTGTTGGTGTCAATACTTTGAGCGCCCGCGCCGAAAAATTAAGATGTTTTGTAGATATTTGCATCGGCTCCAGCAGCGTTGAATTAAGCAAATCCGATGTTCCCGGTGCTCCTTCTTATCCAGTCAGAACTATTTTAGGAACGAAACAGTTTAGTAACGAGAAATTGTTGGCGCAAATGGAAGTTGACTGCAAGCAACGACAGTTGAGAACTGTCAGAGTTAGCGAAGATGGCGAAAATTGGTCGAATTTCGATCCGAGATGGACTTTAGTCGATCGCAACTCATCTTTGTCTCGGCTGGTTGACCAAGAAATTGGGATACAAGCCCCTTCTGAGCGTGGCCGGCTTTTCTTGGTTTCTAATATACTCCTTTAAAACTTCTAAAGGCGCACCCCCTACAGAAACAGCAAAATAACTAGGACTCCACAATGCTTCTTTATGGGGCTTCTTATGTCCAGCCTGTCCGTAGCGACGGCTAGAAACGCCCTTTAATGCGTTAACTATTTGAGAGATAGACAACTTAGGCGGATTCTCAATCAGCGCGTGAACATGATTGCTTTCGCCATTGAATTCCAGCACTTGAAAATTCATTTTTTGGGTCACCTCTCGAAACGACTTTTCAATCAAATCAATACTTTCACCTGTGAATACAGACCGACGATATTTTGTCACACAGACCAAGTGCATCTTAAGTTCTGTAACAAGATGGGGTTCGATGCGGTAAATAGTTGTCATTGCTTGCAAACCAACATATAATCAAACCTACAGACCAATATCAATATAACCATGAAAGCAAGGTTTCGGTACAGATTCTACCCGACAAGTCAACAGCAGCAGAGCTTGGCTCAGTTGTTTGGATGCGTCCGGGTAGTCTGGAACGATAGCCTAGCTCTCTGTAAACATTCCGAAAAAAAGCCAAGTTCAGCCCAACTACAAAAAGTAGTGATAACTCAGGCGAAAAAGACCGAAGAAAGAGCTTGGTTGAGTGAAGTTTCTAATATCCCTTTACAACAGTCTGTAACGGATTTGGAAGCAGCTTTCAAGAACTTTTTCAACTCCTGCAAAGGAAAGCGGAAAGGTCGTAAGGTGGGGTATCCTAAATTCAAAAAAAGAACAAATAGCCAATCTGCGCGATTTAGGATTGGAGGTTTTTCCCTTAAAAATGGCGGTGTCTATTTAGCTAAAATTGGTATTGTCAACCCCATATGGTCAAGAAGCCTCCCGTCTGAACCTAGCTCCGTCACAGTAATCAAAGATTGTGCAAATCGTTATTTCCTAAGTTTTGTCGTAGAAGTTCAACCAATTAAATCTGAGGCTAAAAACCCAAGTATCGGAATTGACTTAGGGATTAAAACCTTTGCAGTGATGAGCAATGGCGAAAAAGCTGAAAGTCCTAGTTATAAAAAGTTAGACCGGAAAGTTCGTAAACTCCAACGCAAAGAGGCCCGTCAGCCAAAAGATTCTAAAAGAAGAAACGTAACTCGAATCAAGATTGCTAAATTACATAATCGTATTGCCGATACCCGTAAAGATTTCCTGCACAAATTGTCAACCAAAGTAGTCAACGAAAACCAAGTGATTATTTGGGAAGATTTAAATGTGTCAGGGATGCTGAAAAATCGAAAACTTTCAAGGGCGATTAGTCAGCAAGGATGGAGGGAGTTTAGGACTTTCTGTGACACCAAATCTGAAAAGTTTGGCAGAGAGTTTCAAGTAATTAGCAGGTGGGAACCTACTAGCCAAGTTTGTGCGGACTGTGGTTTTAAATGGGGTAAAATCGATTTGTCTATTCGTTCAGTGCTTTGTCCCAGTTGTGGTACTGAGCAAGATAGAGATAAAAATGCTTCTAGAAACATAGAGAAAGTCGGGATGGGGAATTGCCACGACTATAAACGGGCGCAGAGGGATTGTCAGACTATTTCGGTAGCAGAACCCTGTGAAGCGTCAAGAATCACCGTCCGCGACGGTCGGTGAGTATTTCAAACTCAATCTAAAATCTAAAATCTAAAATCTAAAATCTAAAATCGGATGACAAACCCCACCGAATATCGGCAAAGACGCGAACAGTTAATGGCAAAAATTGGCAGCGGGACGGCGATATTTCGCAGCGCGCCCTCCGCCGTCATGCACAACGATGTAGAATACGCCTACCGACAAGATAGCGATTTTTTCTACTTAACCGGTTTCAATGAAGCGGAGGCGGTAGCAGTGCTCGCGCCGCACCACGAAGAACACAAATTTGTCTTGTTTGTGCAGCCAAAAGACTTGGAAAAAGAAACTTGGCACGGTTATCGCGCCGGAGTAGAAGGCGCTAAGGAATTGTACGGCGCGGATGAAGCTTTCCCCATCGCTGAACTTGCGGAAAAATTGCCGAAATATTTAGAAAAAGCCGATCGAATATACTATCACTTCGGGCGCGATCGTACTTTCGACCAAACAGTCCTCAATCACTGGCAGCGCTTGATGGCAACCTACCCCAAACGTGGCACAGGCCCGACAGCAGTCGAAGATTCCAACATCATTTTACACCCGATGCGGCTGGTGAAAAGCCAAACTGAATTAGCATTAATGCGAAAAGCAGCTAATATCTCAGTTGCAGCGCACAACCGCGCCCAAGAATTCGCCAAACCGGGCAGGTACGAATATGAAATTCAAGCTGAAATAGAACATACTTTTGGCTTAAATGGCTGCACTCCCGCTTACCCTTCAATTGTTGCATCCGGTTACAATTCCTGCGTCCTCCACTACATCGAAAACAACCGCCAAATACAGGAAAACGATTTGTTGCTAATAGATGCCGGTTGTGCTTGCGGCTACTACAACGCTGATATTACTCGCACCTTTCCTGTTAGCGGCAAATTTACAACTGAACAACAGATAATTTATGACTTAGTTTTGCAAGCACAATTGCAGGCAATTAGTCAAGTATATCCGGGAAATCCTTACAGCAAAATTCACGAAACAGCAGTGCGCGTTTTGGTGGAAGGTTTAATGGATTTAAAACTTTTGGTGGGAGACATTGAAGAGATAATTAAAGAAGAGAAATACAAGCCATTTTATATGCACCGCACAGGTCATTGGCTGGGATTGGACGTGCACGATGTCGGGGTTTATCAGTACGGCGAAAATCCGCAATTTTTGCAGCCAGGACAAGTGCTGACGGTGGAACCGGGGATTTATATTTCTCCTTATATTAAACCCGTTGAAGGACAGCCGGAGGTTCCTGAAAAATGGCGCGGTATTGGCGTGAGAATTGAAGATGATGTTTTGGTGACACTTGAGGGCCATGAAGTCTTGACGGCGGGAGTTCCTAAATAAAGGTAGAAGGCTTGGGACACCAGTCAATCGATTTTAGATTTTAGATTTTAGATTTTAGATTGACCCCACGGATAAATTCGGGGGGCAAGTTTCATCGGATACAGGTTTTTTATTTCTGGACGGATGAATCCGGGGGCTTCTATCCTGGATGCTTTCGGTCAAGAAAGATTGACTGCTTAAGTTGGCAGTAAAGGCTTGAGCTTTGTTAGTATTAACTTGAAAAAGCTCAAGTCCGCAACAGCCAAACCTAGAGCCATTATGTGTATTGATCCTGCCAAGATCGATCGACCTCTCGAAACCTGCGAAGCATTAGTAGCAGAGCAAAAAGCAAAAATTCGGCAACTTGAAGAGGATTTGCAGCAGCAGAGAGAATTGTGCCAGAAATTAGAAGCACAACTCAAAGCAGTCGAGAATGCTGGCTTTTCGGGTTCGGCAACTGAATTTGATATCACCGACGACGATCGCGTTCGGTTAATCGCATCTCTGGAAAAAAGCCAGGAAATGTACCGAACTCTCATCAAACATTATCCGAATGGGTCGGTGTTTTTGTTCGATCGCGATTTGCGCTATACTCTGGTTGACGGTCAAGGTTTGGCAGCAGTTGGTTTGTCCAAAGAACAGTTGGAAGGCAAAACATTGTGGGAAGTATCGCCACCTGAAGATTGGTCACTTTTTGAGACTAAATATCGCGCGGCTTTGGCAGGAAAAGAGAATACTTTTGAATATAAATACCGCGATCGCATTTATTCAAAAACAATTGCTCCAGTCAAAAACGACCGGGAAGAAATTTTTGCAGGCATGGTCGTTACTCAAGATATCACCGAAAAAAAACAGGCAGAAATAGGGCTGCAAGAAATCAAAAATCAGCTAAAAATTAAATATCAAAAGCGCACTGAAGATTTGAAAGCAGCCAACAATCAATTGCGGGAAGAAATTATCTATCGCTGGCGCGCCGAGGAAGCTCTGCGGGAAAGCCAGGAACAGCTAGAATTGTTTTTCTCTCAATCTTTAGATGGCTTTTTCTTTATGATGCTCGACGAACCGGTGCAATGGGACAATACCGTTGACAAGGAAAAAGTCTTGGATTACGTATTTGCTAACGGGCGGGTAACGAAGGCAAACGATGCTTTGATAGGTCAATACGGAGGTACTAGGGAAGAGTTTATTGGCCGGACGCTTTACTCTTTATGGTCCCACAACTTGACTGGCGGCAGAGAGATAATCACGCAACTTTTTGATGCTGGCAGAATTCACATCGAAAATGAGAATCGCAAGTTTGACGGGGTTCCAGTTTTGGTGGAAGGCGACTATATTTGCATTTACGATTCCCCGGGCAGAATCGTCGGGTATTTTGGCGTGCAGCGCGATATTAGCGATCGCAAAAAAACAGAAGCAGCACTGAAAGAAAGCGAAGAAAGGTTCCGACAGCTAGCAGAAAACATTGAAAGCGTGTTTTGGATGGTAAACGTTCAACCCCAGGAAATTATTTATATCAGTCCGGGTTACGAAAAAATTTGGGGCAGAAGCTGCGCTGATTTGTATGCTCACAGACGCTTTTTTGCAGAGTCCCTCCATCCAGAAGATCGCGATCGCGTTATTGCTACCTTGACTAAACCAATTGAGTCTGAAAACGAGATAGAATATCGAATTGTTAGGCCGGACGGCGAAATTCGCTGGATTCGCGATCGGGCTTTTCCGATAAGAAATCAAGCGGGTCAAGTTTACCGCATCGTTGGCATTGCAGAAGATATCAGCGAAGGCAAACAGGCAGAAAAGGCTATCCGCGAAAGTGAAGAACGCTTCCGCCAGCTAGCAGAAAATATCCAAGATTCCTTTTGGCTACTTTCTGCTGAATTCACCGATTTATTGTATCTGAGTCCAGCTTACGAACAAATCTGGGGGCGCAGCAGGGAAGAATTGTATGCCGAACCCTTAATAATGCTCGAGTGGGTGCATCCAGAAGATAGACACCTGTTGCAAGAGGCAATGACGCGAGTGGTGGAGGGCGAGTCCACCAGTACCGAATATCGGATTTTTCTGCCAGACGGCACAATTCGCTGGCTGTGCGATCGAGCTTTTCCCATTTACGACGAATCGGGCAAAATTTACCGCATCGCGGGTATTGGCGAAGATATCAGCGATCGCAAGTGTACCGAGGCCCGCATCCAAGCAGCACTCCGCGAAAAAGAAGTATTGCTCAAAGAAATTCACCACCGAGTCAAAAATAATATGCAGGTAATTTCCAGCTTGCTGCAACTTCAAGCTCAATACATTGAAGACGAACCGACGCTAACTTTATTTGAAGAAAGCCAGACCCGTATCCATTCAATGGCTCTGATTCACGAGCAACTGTATCAATCCGAACATCTCGATCGCATCGACCTCCCCCCCTACGTCCAAAACTTGGTTGCTAATTTGTATCAATCTTTTGGTTGCGGCAACACTGCCATCCAATTCAATCTCAACCTTGACCCAATTTATTTAAACATTGAAACAGCAATTCCTTGCGGTTTAATTATTAACGAACTGGTTTCTAATTCCTTGAAATATGCTTTTGCCCAAAGTTTAGTAGGTGAAATTAATATTGACTTTCATAAAATAAATTCTCAGAATTTTCAATTAATCATTCAAGATAATGGTAGCGGATTTCCGGCTGGTTTCGATGTAGAAAATGCAGAAACATTAGGATTGCGATTGGTGAGAATGTTGGCTTACCAATTAGAGGCGAGTATTGCCATTGACAGTCAGTGTGGAACCTGCTATAATATAGTATTTCAAGAGTTAAATTATCGGCAGCGCATTTAACGAAAAATGAACCCTATAAAAATTTTGGTGGTAGAAGACGAAGTTATTGTAGCCCAAGACATAGCAGGGCGATTAAAAAAACTGGGATATGCAGTAACAGCTACCGTTTCTTCAGGAGAAGAAGCAATTCAAAAAGCTAGAGAAAACCAGCCAGATTTAGTGTTGATGGACATCGTGCTTAAAGGTGACATGGACGGGGTAACAGCGGCAGAAAAAATCAGAACTAATATGAATGTGCCGACAGTATTTTTAACAGCTTATGCCGACGATAAAACGCTGCAAAGAGCGAAACTTACAGATCCATTCGGTTACATTATAAAACCATTTCAACAAAATGATTTACGGGTGGCGATCGAGATTGCCCTGCACAGACACGAAATCGAAACCAAGATGCAAGAAGCTCTTAAAACTGCGGAAGCAGCTAGAGAGTCGCTGGAAGAAAAATCGCACCGCCAAAACCATTATATTTCAATGGCCGCTCACGAATTGCGCAACCCGCTCAACGCGATTTTAATCTCTGCGGAACTTCTAGAGCTCGCTCGCACTCGAAAGAGTGACGAATCCCAAGTTAGAACGCTGCGACTGGTGCACTCAGCTACCCAAAAGATGAACCAGCTAATCGACGATATGCTGTTCATGGGTCGAGCTGAAGCAGGCAAACTCAAATGCAATCCATTACCGATAAATTTAGTCGAATTTTGTCAAGACTTGCTCGATCAATTGCAGTTAGGAAATGAAGCCAAGCACAAACTAACATTAATCCCCTCAAACGTTACCAGCGCGATATTAGATCAACAATTGCTGCACGGCATCCTCTCTAACTTAATCGCCAACGCCATCAAATATTCCCCAAACGGCGGGCAAGTCACCTTGGAATTGGAATACCGTCAAGCAGGCGAGGTAGACAAAGAAGCTATTTTCTGCTTCTCTCCTGAGTGTTTGTTGACCAATTCCCCATTTACAAATATTCACTCTCCCTTACTAATTATGCGCGTCCGAGACGAAGGTATCGGCATCCCAGAAACCGAAGTAGGGAAAATATTTGAAATCTTCTACCGCTGCAAGAATACGGGAAAGATTAAAGGTAACGGTTTGGGATTAACAATTGTTAAAAAAGCTGTGGAATTGCAAGGAGGTGCGATCGGCTGCGAAAGCAAAATCGGCGTTGGTACAACCTTCACAGTCGCGCTTCCTTACGTTGCCCTTTCCTGCAGAATTAAGTGAATCTATAGCCTTTCTCAGTAACATGAGGTACTATCTGGCCCACGGGCATAGGGCATAGGGCATACCTCACTTTCTTGAGAAGCGCTATAGAAATTTTCTCTCTTTATTCCTTAGTCCGCCAAAGACGTTCGGCGAACCTCAGTCGAGTCGCGGACGAAAGTTTGTGCAGGATGGGTTTCAACCAGTTTTATAAGGGATAAGGCGCGCAGTCCGCACCCTACCAATAGGTTTTCTAATCATCAAAGTGTTCCAAAATCCACTCAACTGCCGTCGCTAAATTTGCTGCAATAAAATCCGGTTTAGTATGGTGCTGATAGTCCCCGCTCAACACGCTTTCTCCGTAACCAGTCTGCACCAAAATGCCAGTACAGCCGGCATTGTGAGCCATATCAATATCAGTCGCTTTGTCCCCGACCATAAAACTCTTCGGCAACTCCAAATCGTATTCCCAAGCCGCGGCTACCAACATCCCCGTATTTGGTTTTCGCCAAGTCGAATACCGCGTAAATTCGGGGTTGGTTCCGCCTTCGGCTGCGCTTAAATAAGGACAGTAATAAAGTGCATCTAACTTGGCTCCTGCTTCATTTTCTAATAACTGACACAGGCGTTTGTGCAAAGCTTCTACGTGGCTAACCGGATTATAACCCCTCGCTGGGCCTGATTGATTGGAAACCAAACAGCAAAATATTTGTTGGTCATTTAAACGGCGTACAGCTTGGGCTATTCCGGGGATTAAATTCAAATCTTCTACTTTGTGGATGTAGCCGACTTCGATATTGAGAACGCCATCGCGATCGAGAAATACTGCTCGTTTCATTGTTGTATTGTTGCTGGAAAATTGAGTTTAGGGTGAGGATGCGGCAGTGTTCGTTGGTGTTAACTTAAGCCTAAAAACCTTTGTATCTATCGTTTATAGTCGAGTCTAGATCCCCCTAAATCCCCCTTAATAAGGGGGACTTTGAGTGTTCCAGTCCTCCTCTTTTTCCGCTTGGGACTTTGACTACTCTTGTCCCCCCCTTATTAAGGGGGGTTAGGGGGGATCGGGAAGACTGGACAAGGAAGACTATAGGCTGGCACAGCGAAAATATAGGTACGATCATCATTCTAAAATAGATTGTTTGCCCAGCCATTCGCGGAAGCTGGCATGATACAAGCTATAACAAATTTCTCCTCCGATTTCCTGCGGATTCAAGAACTCAATCCAATTGTCTAACACTTTTTCGATTTCGTATTCATCCTCATCAATTATATTGGATATCGCACTTACAGACAAACCTGTTGTGGATTGTACCAAAATATTCAGCACAGACAAGTCAACTTCCGATAAACCCTCACCTCTCATCCGCAGCCAGTGGTTTTGATAATACGCTGCTAAACCGGGAGGAAGTTCAGGGACAAGTGAGGACTCTCCCAGATTAGCACCGGGGTGTGAATTCTCGCCGATCGCCCTTAACATCTGACTCAGATACATGAAATTGTTTTCGCTGGCTGTGGCGAGTTGTTGGCAGAGTTCGGGTTGAGTTAAATCCGGTGCGGTTGATAGGTATTGCTGAATGTAGTTGAGGACATCTTCCCGATTTTGGGCGGGATAATCTCTTAAATCGAGAGTTTGAGAGGGGGTTTCAATTAACAAACCGGATTTCTCTCTCAAAAACGGGCGGCGGGCGAGGATAAAATAAGTACGATCGCCCAAATATCTCGGCAGATAAAACAGATTTGTGCTGGGAGGCTGACTCGTGCGGGCGATCGCGTCTACAGAATCAATTACAATTATCAACGGTTGGCGATCGTTTAATTTATCGCTAATTTGCTGAAGCAACAAAGACAGAAACCAACTCCCATCATCGGATTCGAGATTTTGAAGTTGAGATCTTAGCTTGAGGATTTCCGATGTTTCCCCATTGGCGGCAAGGTATTTGTCAATCAGTTGAGTGCAGACAGAAGCGAGAAAATCTTCAGCTCGATTTTTGCCCTCAACTGCAGCGTTGTAATAGATACTGCGAGGATGGGCCCTGACATATTGGGCGAGGATGGAACTTTTGCCGCAGCCGGGAGTGCCGACAATTGTGAAATAACCGCGGCTGTGGGAGCTCAGAAAGTCGGAAATGGCAGAAAATACAAATTTGCGCCCGACAAAATTCTCGCTTTTTTCTCGCAGGAGTTGCTGAAATTCTATTGGGTAAGCTGCGGTAGAGATGGGAGTTGAGAGAGGTGAGGAATTCATGTTAATTCCTCCATCCCTTCTAGCCGCAGGAAATATACGCGACCGGATTCGTCGCCTGCCACAATTGTCAGTCCATCGGGTGCAATGGCGCAAGAGGCGATCGGGCTTTCACCAGTGAAACTAACAATGACATTTCCAGTTGCTAAATCCCAGACTTTGATTGTGTTGTCATTTGAACCAGAAATCGCCCGCTTGCCATCAGCAGTGACGGCTACTGCTTTTACCACAATGCTGTGACCTTTGAGAGTAAACTGTTCCTTTCCAGTTGTTAAATCCCAAACTTTGAGGGTTTTGTCATCTGAACCAGAAATCGCCCGCTTGCCATCAGCAGTGACGGCTACTGCTTTTACCACACTGCTGTGACCTTTGAGAGTAAACTGTTCCTTTCCAGTTGTTAAATCCCAAACTTTGAGGGTGTCATCATATGAACCAGAAATCGCCCGCTTGCCATCAGCAGTGACGGCTACTGCTTGTACCGAATTGGTGTGACCATTGAGAGTAAACTGTTCCTTTCCAGTTGTTAAATCCCAGACTTTGAGGGTGTTGTCAAATGAACCAGAAATCGCCCGCTTGCCATCAGCAGTGACGGCTACTGCTTTTACAAAATGGGTGTGACCTTGGAGAGTAAACTGTTTCTTCCCAGTTGTTAAATCCCAGACTTTGAGGGTGTTGTCAAATGAACCAGAAATCGCCCGCTTGCCATCAGCAGTGACGCCTACTGCATTTACCGAACTGCTGTGACCATTGAGAGTAAACTGTTCCTTTCCAGTTGTTAAATCCCAGACTTTGAGGGTTTGGTCATCTGAACCATAAATCGCCCGCTTGCCATCAGCAGTGACGGCTAATGCATTTACCCAACTGGTGTGACTATTGAGAGTCAACAGTTCATTTCCAGTTGTTAAATCCCAGACTTTGATGGTTTTGTCTCTTGAATTAGAAATCGCCCGCTTGCCATCAGCAGTGACGCCTACTGCATTTACCGAACTGCTGTGACCATTGAGAGTCAACAGTTCATTTCCAGTTGTTAAATCCCAGACTTTGATGGTTTTGTCTCTTGAATCAGAAATCGCCCGCTTGCCATCAGCAGTGACGGCTACTGCATTTACCGAATTGGTGTGACCTTTGAGAGTAAACAGTTCCTTTCCAGTTGTTAAATCCCAGACTTTGAGGGTTTTGTCACTTGAACCAGAAATCGCCCGCTTGCCATCAGCAGTGACGGCTACTGCATTTACCGAATTGGTGTGACCTTTGAGAGTAAACTGTTGCTTTCCAATTGTTAAATCCCAAACTTTGAGGGTTGTGTCATATGAACCAGAAATCGCCCGCTTGCCATCAGCAGTGACGGCTACTGCACTTACCGAACTGCTGTGACCATTGAGAGTAAACTGTTCCTTTCCAGTTGTTAAATCCCAGACTTTGATGGTTTTGTCATCTGAACCGGAAATCGCCCGCTTACCATCAGCAGTGACGGCTACTGCATTTACCCAGTCGCTGTGACCATTGAGAGTGCGCAGCAGTCCCCGGCCAGGGGGAGTTAAACAAGATGTCAAAGGACGCAACCAAGGTGCTGCTTTCCACTGCTTAGCTACCTCTGCCATTCCCTGAATTGCCGGAATGTTAAAGTGCAGCAAGCGCCCTAACAATTGCTCTGCGAGTTGCGTCTTATCTAGAGTCAAAATATCCGCTGACTTCCACAGTGCCGCTTGAATCAAGTTCAGGGCTTCAACTTTTTCTGAGTTGTACTCTGGGTGAGTTAATGCTTCTGAATCGTCAACCAAATCGAAATCATCAATCAGTGCCTGCAGTCCAAAATCAGGATGCTGAATTTTTGCCATCAGAAAGTTAAAATCTGTCAGGGTTTGATAATATTTTCCTAAATTTCCAGACTTGACATAATTTGGCAGTAAGCTGCCCAGATAAGCACGTTGATAGTAAAGTTTTTCGGCTGCTAACTTGTCAGCAAATTCTCCCATATCACGCCATCCTCTTTTCTAAATACTCAGTAATCCGTTGATTTACTTCCCGAAAGAGCTTCCGCTTTGAATCCATCTCCCGTTTTGCTTTCAGAAAGTCAAGGAAACTAGCATGATAGATGCCGTAGCAGATTTCTCCGTCAACCTTCTGCTTTTTCAAATACTCCACCCACTCATCTAAAACCGCTTTTACGTCGCATTCATCTTCCTTAGCCATTCCAGCAATCATCTCGGAGTCAATCGGCGTGCCAATCTCTAACAAAATATACAAGACAATCTCCATCAATTGCCCAGGCTTAGCTTCCAGCCCCATCCGCACCCAGTGGTTTTGATAATACTCTTGCAGCCCGTCTGGCAATTGCTTTAAACTTAAGTCATTGTAATCGCCCTTAGCAATTGCTGGCAAAACATAGCGCAAATACATAAAATTATTTTCGCTTTTGTTTGCCAATTGTTCGACAAAACTTGCATCGAGAATGCCCCGCTCTTGAATCCACTTTCTCAGTCCCTCCTTATAGTCAGAATCGGCATTTATAACAAATAGAATATACTCTTTGATATCATCTTGATTGAAATTGACATACTGGTCATCTCTCAAATCTAATTCTTTGACCGGAACTCCCGGAGATACAGACAGTCGCTTTTTACCGAGGTGATAAGGTCGCCTAGTCAGCAGGAAATAAACGTTATCTGGCAGAGTTGTCGGTAAATGTAAAAGATTTTCTCCCGGTTCTTGTTCGACTTCATCCAGTGCATCAATCGCAATTACCAAACCTTCGCCCAAAGTGAGTTTTTCCGCCACCTTTGCCAGTAAAGTTGGTAAATCGGCGTCTTCTGAATTTGGCAATTGATAGCGGTCAATTAATTGCTGGCGAATGCTCTTCAAAAACAATTCTGGTCTGTTGCGGCGTTCGACGAGAATATTGAAATAGCAGGGAGATTTATGTTGGGAGACGTATTTGGCAATAATGGAACTTTTGCCCATTCCCGCATCCCCGACGATCGTAAAATAACCGTGAGGATTTTCCTTGATAAAGTCCTGAAAAGCCTTAAAAACAAATCGTCGGCCGCAGAATGTCCTAATTTTTTCTTCTATTAACGATCTAAATTCTTCTGGGTAGGGAGATAAGTTAGAAACTGGGGTGACAACTACTGGTTCGGGTTTTTGATAATACTTCTGTTTTAAGTTGTTATACAAGATTTCCAATTTTCCTGCACCGTTTTGGTCAACAAGTTGACCAAAACTATTTTCAAATTTCTTGTAAATCTCTCCCTTCCGCTGTTTTACAGTAGCTTCTGTTATGTTTAATTTTACTGAAAGCTGTCGCTCACTTAGGGGTTCTTTTTCAGGAGAGAAGAGTGCTGCTAATAATGTGTCTGTTTGTTTTGTAGATAACCCATGTGTCCCTGATTCGCCTTTAAGAAAATCTTGCCAGTCCATTTAAGTTAACCCAAAATTTATTGTAACATTATAAATTAAGTAAAAAAAACAGTCAATCAAATTATCAAAATCAAGACTTATAGCAAATCTGGCTAAGGCTTTTTAGACTTTAATTAGACCTTGACTATATTTTGATTAGACCGACCTCTCATAGACCTAATTATATACCTCTGGTAAACTTTACTTAATTAAATTGATGCCATGATTTTATCAGGACACAAAACAATTATTGATAAACCAAAGAGGTCTGTTAAATGAAATCTAACTTATCCAGCAAATCGCACCCTGATGAAGATTATAGCGACATCACAGAAGAAATACTGGAAGAATGGCTGCGACAAGTTCGCCAAAGCTACAATGTCGCCCTTACCGTCATCGTTACATCGGCAATTCTTGCTTTCGCAGGTGTGGGACTGGTTTATTCTAATAAAGTTCAGGAAGGTGCTATCACTACTACCGCCGGAGGAGTAATAACTGTTGCCGCCACTCGGTTTGCAAACCAAAAGAAGAAGGAATTACAGGAGATGATGCAGCTTGTTGAAAAACCAAAAGCGAAAGAGGAATCACGGAAAATGATTCCTCGTGCCCAGCCTATGCCTCCTGTGAAGCCCCGATAAGCGAGGCAGAGCCTGGGAACCAGGTAATTATTGTAGGGACACGGCACTGCCGTGTCCTAGGCAAGGTCGGATATAATTGAATTAAATCGATCGCCCATGAGGTACTAAAATGCCTTCTCCATTTCCAGGGATGAACCCTTATTTAGAAAATCCCGAATTTTGGCCCGAAGTACACCACCGTTTGATTGTTGCGATCGCTGATGACATAGAGCAAAACCTCAGTCAGCAATATCGAGTCGCGATCGAAAAACGCACTTATATGAGCGGTGGGGAAGACTCTGTGGATATAGCGATTCCCGATGTATCTGTAGTCGCTGCCAGGACCACAACCCAGACACAATCAGCAGTGATGACTTTACCGCCCCGCACCGAATTTGTAACAGTAACGCTGCCAATTTCTGAAGAATGCAGGGAAGGTTATTTAGAAATTAGAGAGGTAACAACAGGCAGAGTGGTGACAGTTATTGAAATTTTGTCTCCCGCTAACAAACGTGCCGGTGAAGGAAGAACTGCTTACCTTAACAAGCGGCAGAAAGTTTTAGGAACTCTCACGCATTTGGTAGAGATAGATTTGCTCAGAAGCGGAAAATATCTGCCGTTTGCCAGCGAAATTCCGCAGACAGATTACCGAATCTCGATCGGCAGAGCAAATCAGCGGCCGCAAGCGCAATTATATGCTTTTAATATGAGAGATGAAATTCCTGTATTTAGGATACCTTTGCAGCCAGGAGATGGAGAACCGGAGTTGAATTTACAGACTTTGTTAATGGGGGTTTACGATCGCGCCAGATTTGATTTAACATTAAACTACGATCGGGAACCTGTACCCCGTTTCAAGGAAGAAGATAGAGTTTGGGCTGATGAATTGCTGCGAGAAATAGGCAGGCGGTAAATTACAGCGCTTTTCTGGTGAGTGATATCATGTCTGGGCAATTACCGTAATAAAGAATGTTTGTAGTGAGGACTTTAGTCCTTTTTGGCCTGGGAACCAGCTAAAAAAGAGAGGACTAAAGTCCTGACTGCGAACTTTTGTTCTTAGCCGCCCCAAACCTTCTTTAAAACCTCTTGAGGAGAGATGTCTGCCATTTTCCCAGTAGGAGATTTAATGCCCAAAAATCGATCGCTCTTTGGCAGCAATTTTGCAGGTTCAGTCGGGCCGAACAAAGCTATTGTATAAGTTTGAACCGCCACAGCTAAGTGCATCGGCGCACTGTCAGTACATATCATCAAATTAGCAGCAGCAATAGTCGCCGCCAACTTGCCGACATCATCCGGCGAGATAACTTTTACATTTGGACATAACTCGACTAACTTTGTTACGAAGTCTTCATCCTCCGGGCCTTTCACAACAACAACAGGCAAATTCGGCTGGCGCTGCTGACAGTCATTGATAATTTGCTTCCAGTTGTCTGTAGGGTAAATTTTGTCAATACCTTTAGACAAAGCTAGCTGACTCGAACCGCCGTGAATTAGAATGTAACCGCTTTCTTTTACCCCCAACCGCTGCTGTTCGGCTTCCGCCCACTGAATGTCCTGTTTTGGTACATTAATTGCGATCGGCGGACAAGGATTTTTAATATTAAATCCTTGCAGCAAATCGTGGTACATTGAAGCGGCGTACTGTTCAGTTTTGAGCGGTACAGCAGCAGTGAGAAATCGAGCGCCGTTGGTTCCCGAATAGCCAACTCTCTGCGGAATGCCCGTCAGCCACAGCAGAAGCCCTACAGTCCACCGCTGGCCTAGGGAAATAACTGCATCGTATTCGCGATCGCGAATTACGCCCAGTAAATTGCCCAAATCTGCCAGAGCATTGCGGTCTTTGAAATTGTACGTCAAGACTTCTTTGACGGATTTGCAGACTCGGTAAGCGCCCTTCGCCCGCGGTTCCACGATGACATCAATTTGCGCCTGTGGATAAGACTGCTTGAGGTCATCGAGGGTGGGGAAAAATAAAATTTGGTCGCCAATCCCGCCTGGGACAAGTGCTAGTATTCGCATCATAAACGATCGGCTATTATCTATCGAGGTAGCTCTCAGCGATCGGTCTTCAGCTATCAGCTTATAGTATTTATAGACTTTAAAAGCTACTGGCTGACAGCTAAACAACTGACCCAAAAGTACAGGACGCTCTTAATATATACCTAGTTGGGTTAAGAACGGTTAGTTAATGCACTTATTAATTCCTGCGGCGGGTTCGGGGCGACGGATGGGGAGTCAGCGGAACAAACTGCTGCTGACTTTGCTGGGAAAACCTTTGCTGAGTTGGACTTTGGCTGCTGCTGAAGCTTCGCGGCACATTAGCTGGATTGGCATCATGGGTCAGCCAGACGATTTTCCTGCTTTTAAAGCAATTCTGAGCGATTTATCTTTGGTTATGCCCGTGAAACTGATTAAAGGAGGCGCCACCAGGCAAGAGTCAGTTTACAACGGTTTGCAGGCTTTGCCTCCGTCAGCCGATCGAGTGTTGATTCACGACGGCGCCAGGTGTTTGGCAACTCCTGAATTGTTCGATCGATCTGCAGAGGCCCTCTTGACCTGTCCGGGCTTAATTGTCGCCGTCCCGGTCAAGGATACGATTAAAGTCGTAGATGAGCGTCGGATCGTGCAAGACACCCCAGACAGACGCAATTTGTGGGCAGCCCAGACTCCCCAAGGATTTGAAGTGAAATTGTTAAAGCAGTGTCACCAACAAGGGCGACAGAAAGGTTGGGAAGTTACCGACGATGCAGCTTTGTTTGAAAAATGCGGTTTACCAGTGCAAATTGTCGAGGGAGAAGAGACGAACTTGAAAGTCACAACCCCCGTTGATTTAGCGCTAGCGGAATTTATTTTGCGGCAGAGATACGGGGAATAGTTTTGAGTTGTGTAATTGGCAATGCAACTTAGCTATGTTGTGGTCATTATGAGATAATCTCTAATACAAGTGGAGGATGAAAGGAATGCAATATAGCGGTAAATGGCGGATCGCAGAGATGGAACTGTGGGATACTGATTACTTGGACATGGAAGTTGAAGCCTATATCGAGATTGAGCCTACGGGTTCAGGAGAATTTCAATTCGGTTTAGTATCAGGTCAAATTGACGGCGAAGTCGTAAAAGATGGAAAGGATCAGCGATTTGAGTTTACATGGGACGGTAATGATGAGAACGATCCTGCATTTGGTAGCGGTTGGCTCAAATTAAAGGATAAAAACTCACTAGATGGTCGAGTAAAATTCCACCAAGGCGATAGTTCTAGTCTTGTCGCTAAGCGCATTAGCAGTAAATAAGCTATCGTACTATAGCAATCCTTGCAGGAGTCGTAAATTTTTTACCCCACCCCAGCCCTCCCCGCGAGTTCGGGGATGGAGTAAGAAATTCACAAATGATTTAGGATCGCTATATTGCTTATGCGATTTTTTTTAAACCGCAGATGAACGCAGATAAACGCAGATACAATCCCATCCGCGTTCATCTGTGTTCATCTGCTCATATCTGCGGTTTAAAATATCCAAATCTAACCAATAACCAATAACAACTTACTTACGTTTCTCATGAAGGATTAATCGGAAAATCGCCCTCACTATCAACCTCTGCGACAGCTTTAACTACATCCAAAAACGCAAACACGGCCGGAACTAACAGCCCATCTCTCAAAACAGCCACCCCAATTACCCTTTCAAAAGCCACAGGAAAACTACAAACTTTTACCTCAGCAGGTATCGGTTCCGCCGCCAAACGGGGCAGAATTGCTGCACCCAAACCTTGCATCACCATGCTGACAATAGTTGAATCTTCGCTGAGTTCGTAAGCGATATTTAAGGGAAACCCCGAAGTTATCAAATATTTGCGAAGCGGTACAGAACAAGGACTTTCCGCCGGCTGCAAAATCAACGGATAAGCCGCTAATTCTTTCCATGTAATCTGATCGCTTGACAATTTGGCAGTTGGCGGCAGCAACACAACATATTTATCCCGTAAAATTTCCCTCGTTTCAAATTCATCGGAAATGGGAAGGGAAACAAAGCCGATATCTGCTTTGCCCGATCGCAAAGCCTCTTCCACAGCTTGGGTATAATAAACTTCGGCAATGCTGACCGCAATTTTGGGAAAGCAACTGCGAAATTTAGCAATAATACCCGGCAGGATATGAGTTGCGACACTCCGAAAAGTAACTATCCGTACCTGGCCTCCCTGCAAACCTTTTTCTAAATCCGCTTCTTTGACCATCATTTCTAACCCGCGGGCTATTTGACGCCCGTGAAGCAGCACCCTTTCGCCCACCGGCGTCAGTTGAGCACCGTGTCGCCCCCGGTGGAACAGTTGCACTCCCAATTCTGTTTCTAAAGAGGCGATGGCGTGGCTGACTGCTGACTGGGACAGTTCCAATTGCAAAGCCGCCTCGCTAAAGTTTTCACAGTCTGCTACTGCTAGCAAAGCCTGAATTTGAGAGAGTTTCATCCGCCGCGTATTGATTTCGTTCATAGCGTTTGTGCCAGTAGTACCCAAATTGTCACAAGGCCTTAGATCGATCTATCGATTTTATTCATACAATCTATGCAAGCAATGCTTTGATTGTCAATAGCCGCAGAGTTAAGGTTAATTTATCAGGTAACAGATAGACTTTAACAAAACTTGCACGGCAACCATATTGTGCTGTAATTGCGATGAAAATATTGCAGTTTTAAGCTGTTGTTTGTATTTTTAATTGTGCATTTTTTGTGGCAATTATAACTTGAAGGTGTTGGCTATGTCTACTTGCAGAAATCGGCTCGATACCCCAAAAATGAAAGTTGTTTCGATGGCAGATCGAGCTAAACCATCGGAAAAACAGAAAGGGCGACGGTCCGGAACCCTCGCCCGTGCTAGGGTTTTTTGGGCGATCGATCGCATTGGGCAATTTTTCCTGTCCGTCATTGCTGGTGAGGACGATCTGAGAATTTGGCAGAGCTCAGATCGCGATGGTAACACTTGGTGGCACAGTTGCGATCGAGCTACAGGTCGCTCTACCTGTGTGGCAACTGAAGATGAAATGCGCGATTGGATCGATCGGCGTTACTGCCAATAGTGGATTGTCGGTTGTGTGGGGGCCGGTTTATTTAGGTTGTTTGAAATTGGTGAACTCGCCCTTACAAAATTTGGCAAATGCAAAGATTTCAGTGATGAGGCAATAATTGTGAATTTTTGATTTTTGATGATTTAATTTCAAAGGAGATACTATGCTTCAAAAAATTTCCGAGTTAACAGCGCCCGATCGCATTATTCTGATGGAAAACGAGGTATACAGATTGCCTCAAACTCATCGAGAAATTCAAGTTTTGTCAGGAATTGCTTGGATCACGCTTGACCAACAGGACATCATCTTGCAAAGCCATGAAAAAGCATCGCTTCCACCCAGCAAAAACTTTGCTGTCATATCCGCTCTCAACAATATGCCGCTGATTCTGGCAGCCTGGCAAGACAAAAACCAAGCCATGGGATTTTAGATTTTAGATTTTGGATTGAAGAATTGGGAATAACTGATTGTGTATGGGTTTGAAGCACGGGCCTACAGTTGCCTTCTTTTTTGAAACTGGTATCGGAACCTAGCGATTGAGAAAAAAATTCGGCAGGAACATGGGATTTTAGATTTTAGATTTTAGATTTTGGATTGAAGAATTGGGAATAACTGATTGTGTATGGGTTTGAAGCACGGGCTTACAGTTGCCTTCTTTTTTGAAACTGGTATCGGAACCTAGCGATTGAGAAAAAATTCGGCAGGAACATGGGATTTTAGATTTTAGATTTTAGATTTTGGATTGAAGACTTGGGAATAACTGATTGTGTATGGGTTTGAAGCACGGGCTTACAGTTGCCTTCTTTTTTGAAACTGGTATCGGAACC
>NZ_JAUBTO010000046.1:46014-51301 GCF_036702495.1 Microcoleus sp. C2D2
TAGCGATTGAGAAAAAATTCGGCAGGAACACCCGAAAAAGTTCTATCTTAATAGTTATCACCTAGCTATTGGAGGACTCGATCGGTGCACAGCCGCTCTTACCACTTCAGCTATCTCGCAGCTATAAGTATTGTCTTATCGCCCGCACTCAGCTTGCTGGCAATTTCAGACGCTCGGGCTTATGCGCCAATTATAAATGCGAGGCGCGCCCAAGCGAGCGATCTCGCTCAGGCAACAGACCCCAAAACGCAAGCAGACAAACTCTTTAAAACAGGAGTAAAACAGCACCGCGAGGGTTTGTTTCGAGAAGCAATCCAGACTTTTGAGCAAGTTTTGGCAACTCGCAAGCAACTAGGCGACGAACCGGGAATCGGAGAAACCCTTAATAATATGGGGGAAGTTTACGCCGAAATGGGTTCGCAGCCCAAAGCTTTGGAAGTTTTGCGGCAAGCTTTAGTCATTCACCGAGAAATCGGCGAAGGGCCTCGTATCGCGCGCACTCTCAATCTCATCGGTTTCGTCAACCGGGTTGCGGACAATTTTTCCGAAGCGATGAAACTGCACCAAGAAGCTTTGGAACTTGCCAAAACTGCCAAGGACCAAATTGAAATTGGAGAATCCCTCCACAACATCGCGGCCGTGTACGCAGAACAGGCAGATTACGCCAAGGCGATCGAATTTTACCAGCAAGCGCGCACGATTCGCACGACCTCCGGCGAGCGGCGCGATTTAGGCCGTACCCTCAATAACATGGGCGGCGTCTACTACAACATCGGCGACTTTAATAGAGCGATGGAATTTTACCACCAAGCTTTAGCAATTCGGCGGGAAATCGGAGACAGGGCTGGCGTCGGCCGCCTCCTCAACAACATGGCACTTACCTCTCGCAAACTCGGTAAAGATACTCAAGCGCTGATCTATTTTCAGCAAGCGATACCCATGTTAGAAGCAATCGGCGACAAGATAAGTATCGGACGCTTGCTCAACAATATGGGCACAATTCATGAAAGTCTCCGTCAATATGCTAAAGCTCTCGAATCCTACGAGCGAGCTTTAAAAATGGCTCGTGAGGGCGGTGACAAAGCCGGAGAAACTACAGCGATCGAGGGTATTAAGCGATTGTCTTCCGGTCAGCTTGTGCCGCAATAATGCCTGTTATTCTGCACAAAAATCAATCAATGTAAGCTATGGATATCCGTACCGAAAAGCCCGAAGATTTAGAAGCAGTTCGCAACGTCAATATTGCGGCATTCGGGCGAGAAAATGAGGCAAATCTAGTCGATCGATTGCGGGGAATTGGATCTACATTTTCATTGGTGGCCGTGCAATCCGATCGCATTGTCGGACACCTTTTCTTCAGTTTGGTTACGGTTGAAGGGAAATGTTCTAAAAATTTGTCGGTTCTGGGGTTGGCACCAGTCGCAGTTCTTCCCAATTATCAGCGGCAAGGTATAGGAACGCGGATGATCCGGGAGGGTTTAAAAGAGTGCGGGCGATCGGGATTTCAGGCAGTGGTTGTGCTTGGTCATCCAGATTTCTATCCGCGTTTTGGGTTCATTCCTGCTAGTAGGAACAGCTTGAGATGTGAATATGATGTGCCCGATGAGGCTTTTATGGTGTTGGAGTTAGAAAGTGGAGCTTTGCAGGAGTGCAGCGGAACGGTGAAATATCGATCGGAGTTTAGTGTATGCGGGTGACTTTCGCGGCGGTTTTTATTATCATGTATCGTACCACCAACAATTATAAAAATAACATTTAGGAGTCAGAGTGGAAAGCGGTTGTGCTGTACTTGCCTTTGTGAAGCATAAAACCTGCACAACTCTTGCCCCGCAAAGTTATTTAAATGCTCCCTTTTCCCTTCTCCCCTATTGCACCTTGCAAAGCAAAAATCGGAGTCATAGCAGATTTCCCCTTCAGAGAAACAGCTCCCAAAGCCTCGCAAATGAAGTGTAGCCCGATCGACTCATACACCCTTTCAGCAACCAAAATTTGGTTTTCCCCCGCCTTGCTCATCAACCGAGCAGCCGTATTCACCGTATCCCCGAGGATATTAAACTCCCTGCGCCCTCGCGGTTCCCCAACCTCAGCAGCAAACACCGGCCCCAGGGATAGCCCAATTTGACAGCTTACTTTTATTTCTTTACCCCCGATAATTACCCGAGGCAAGCCTGTAATCATATCTCGGATCGCAATCGCCGCAAAGGCGGCGCGGCTGGCGTCATCCGTGTGAGCGTCGGGCACGCCAAAATAAATCAGCATATCCGAACCGTCTAAGTGCGCCGTTACTTTTTGCAACACGCCCCCTTTAGCTGACACTACAGCATCTATCGACGCAAAAACTCGAGAATAACTCACTACCAGATTGACTTCTTCCTCCGGCGAAGCTTTCTCCACAGACTCCGGTAAACCAATCAAGTTGACAAACATCACCGTCGGTTCAGGAAAATCCGGCGGGATTTTCCGCCGGTCAGCATTTTCAACCAGCAGTCTCAGGATAGTTTTGGGAATATAACTAGCAAGGGGTTCAAGCCGATTCACAGCTTCCCCAATTTCTTTTACCAAGCCCGCAACGCTGCGATCGAGCAATACCGAACTCGGCATCCGCCGCCGAGTCAAAGTGATATCATACTCTCCGAGTCGATCGTCCGTTAAATCGTCCGCCACCAAAAAATAACCCGGTTGCCCGGGTTCAAAACGAAATTCCTCTCCCAAAGACTCTCTAGCAGTTTCAGTCAAACACACTCTGCCCACAGTCCCAGAACCCTCAGCTTGCTTGGCTTGCTGGACTGAATGCCCCAGCAGTACGTGAGCCATCCGCAGCGGCGTACCGATGTCAGCACTAATGTAGCGGCCGCAGTGGATGCCCACCCGCATCCTCAAAGACAAAGCACCCCGCACCGTTTCAATATTGGCAAATTCAGCCATCGCCCGCTGCATCCGCAAACCCGCCCGCACCGCCCTCGCTGTATCCTCTTGGTGAATTCCTGACAGAAACTGCACCAGCATCGCATCTCCGGTAAATTCCAGCAAATCCCCGCCCGATTTGCTGACAATTTCAATCATCGAGGCAAAATAGTCGTTAAGCACGCCCAGCAGCGTTTCAGCTCCCTTGCGCCCCAGGGCCGCATTCGCTTCCAACAGCGACGTAAACCCTGCCAAATCCGTGAACAGCAAGGTGCCTGTTTGCCACTGGTAGCGCACCTCGCCCGGGTTGGGCGGAGATTCGGACACGGGCCTGGGCACATAGTAGTGGAGGATGTAGCGGAGAGTGCGTAGGTGCTCGAAAACCCTCATTAGCGTTGCGGGGGACGGATCTACCCACGCTGCAGCGTAGAGTTGGGCCGAAAGGAGCGCTCGCAGCCGCAGTTCGAGCGCAGCCAAGGGAGGATTGTAGGTTAATCTATTAATAATTTCCACCTAAGTTTATTCTTAAAAAATAGGGTAAGTTCGATCGATCTAGAGGCAAGACCAATAGCTCGACCTATACCATTATGATAAGTTTCCAGTGACCCCATACCAGCCAAACCCACAACCCACGAGAGAAACTTCCGCTCGTCACAGCTTGCTAGCTCCCGATTTGATCCGAGCTGCTCGATCGGCCTATGGTATGTATCTGAAAGTGCATTCCGATCGGATGCAGCGTCCTGCAGGTGTAGTTGTCAGTCAAGGAAGCGATCGAGGCCAGCTAATTTTTGCTTCGCAGCCGGTTTTGTTGCCCGGTGAACGTTTTGTTACTTTTGACGAAATTGAATCTCAAATGTATTAATTGGGAATTGGGAATTGGGAATTGGGAATTGGGAATTGGGAATTGGGAATTGGGAATTGGGAATTGGGAATTGGGAATTGAGATCGCGAACGGTAACTACCGAATCATCTCTCAGTGCGAGCGGGACCCTCGCGAGAATATCACTCCTTGGGAGAATCCCCATATTGTAAAAAGCGTTTTTTATGAGTGGGAGCGTCCCGCACAGCACAGCTTATATATCATCTCTCTAAAAGGCCTAAGACTACAATCTTCACTACAAACCTTAGGAGTAATTGACCGGATACAATCTAACAACTAATAAATAACGACCATCAACAGTCAACAGACAACTTAATGGAAATAATCTTTAATTCCCTTGTCACCGCGATCGTCTTTGTTTCCGGCTCGGCTATTGGCAGCTTTCTAAATGTGGTAGTCTATCGGTTGCCTGCGGGTTTGTCGGTGATGCGGCCTCCTTCTCGCTGTCCCAAATGTTTAAATCAACTCAAACCTTACGAAAATATACCCGTTTTCGGTTGGCTGTGGCTGCGGGGACGCTGCAATCACTGCCTCCGTCCCATTTCTGCCCGCTATCCCCTGGTGGAAGCAGCTACGGGTTTCCTGTTTTTGCTCATCTTCTGGCGGTTTGGGGCGGGTGTGCAAACTCTGGGTTTTTGGGCTTTGTTTAGCTGGCTGTTGGCTTTGTCTTTGATTGATTGGGATACAATGACTTTGCCTAATTCTTTAACTCGATCGGGTTTGGTGGCCGGATTGGTTTTCCAAATAGCCAAAGGTTTGTGGCCGACATTTAGTCCGATCGACTCGGTGCACTATCTTGTACTCGACGGGATCCTGGGAGCAGTTGTCGGGTTGTGGCTGTTTGACATCATTGCTTTAGCAGGTTCTCTAGCCCTCCGGCAAAATGCTATGGGCGCCGGAGATAGCAAATTGGCTGCCTTGATGGGAGCTTGGCTGGGGTGGAAATACTTGCTGATAGCGGGATTTATCGCCTGTCTAGCCGGGGCTTTTGCTGGTGGCGGGGCGATCGCCATCGGGTTGCTCGATAGGCGTAAACCCATGCCTTTCGGCCCGTTTCTGGCTCTCGGTACAGCAATTACTGCTCTGTGGGGGGAAGCGATCTTATCTACTTACTTGCAGTTGTTTTTCCCGAATTTTAGTTTATGATCTGCCCTCCGTCAGGCGCGATCGAACTTAATCATATCGGTTCAAAAATTGGTAAAATTGTCCCGTGTCTTGGATTACACTTAAAACCACTAGCTTTCGGTGGGAAGCGGAATTAATGCAGCAGCTCCTGGCTGCTCATCAAATCCCGGCCCGGATTGTAGACTTGGGCATAGCATCTTATTTGGGGGCTGGAAGTGCTACAGCCCTGCAAGTTCTTCCAGAACACCAGCCAACAGCATCGCTCCTCATCAGTCCAGTTGAAGATGAGCCAGAATCTGGTGATTAGTCATTAGTCATTAGTCATTAGTCATTAGTCATTAGTCATTAGTCATTAGTCATTAGTCATTAGTCATTAGT
>NZ_JAUBTO010000047.1:0-51222 GCF_036702495.1 Microcoleus sp. C2D2
GGTTGGAGAAGTCCTGCCTCAGCAAATTGGCTCGTAGATTAAAGAATCCCCGTGCGTAAACGCCGGGGAGTGTCAACTAACAAGTCCGATGGAAGTCGGAAAAACGAAGAAGCAATAAAATTAAGGGTTTCAGCAATTAAGAACGTTCTCACCTTCTTGGCGGTTGCTAGAAAATTGAATTCTGTTATAGCCTTTCGAGCGAAAGATGAGGTACTCATGGGCATAGGCCTCCGTGGGCATAGGCCTCCGTGGGCATAGGCCTCCGTGGGCATAGGGCATACCTCACTTTTTTGAGAACCGCTATAGATTTATTCAGAGTTTGTAGTGAAGACTTCAGTCCTCATAGAAATCTGAGGATTTAACTCCTCACTACGAACCACTTTTATATTGTTATTTTTCTTTAGGGAACGATGCCATGCCTACAAATAGCATGGCCAGCCCGCCTGCAAGAATTGCGAAGGCAAGTAAACCTACAACTAAATCTAATCCCGATGTATTTTCCATTAAATTAAACCGTTCTCCAATTAAATCCAATCATCGGTATTTGTTAATTGCTGAGTGCTTGCCAACAATGGGGAAGAGAAGAAAAAAACCAAATCTCAAGTTAGAAAAAAAGCATATTAAGTTCTTCCCTCTTCCCTAAACATCCATCCGTTAAATCCGTTAAGTCCTATACACTGCTTCGTTGCCTTTCTTCTTATTTTGCCAATTCTCGGTCAATCGCAGCGATCAGTTCTGGCGAATCTGGGCCCACGCTGCTGCGGAATCGGGCAACCACTTCACCCTGTTTGCTAATTAAGAATTTCTCAAAATTCCAGGAAACCTCACCCTTGGGATCGACTGCACTCGTAAGCTTAGCGTACAGCGGGTGCTGCTGAGTGCCTTTAGCGCGTACTTTGTCAAATAATTCAAAGCTGACGCCGTATTTTGTCGTACAAAAATTGACAATTTCTGAATTAGTTCCGGGTTCTTGAGCTCCGAAGTCGTTGCAGGGAAATCCTAAAACGCGGAGTCCAGCCGCGCTGTACTTCTGGCTCAATTCTTCAAGTCCTTTGTATTGAGGTGTATAGCCACATTTGGAAGCTACGTTAACTATCAAGAGTACCTTTCCAGCGTACTCTCCTAGCTGCTTCTCTGCGCCTGCGATCGTTTTTACTTGAATGTCGGAGATGGTGCTGGGCATTTTCAAATACTTTTAAACTTGGCCACCACAATTTTACCGCAATTCGATACAATTTTGTCTAGATGGCGATCGCTAAAAATTTAAATATCCCGACCGGGGCGGGTTTACGGAGTTCGGGCTTATATTATAGATATTGGTGAACCGACCCCTACCAACCTTACGGTTAATTTACCGAAGATGACCTTAGTAGATGGCGGTGAACTTTCCCCAAAGAACAGATCGCCACAGTCCCCTCTTAGATTTAAGTTGTTTCTCGCTAATAGCTAAAATCCACACCGAGGAGGACGAAGAGTTTAACTATCTGAGTGGTTTTCCGTGAGCCATTTTTGGTAAGTATCCTCAAGCTGCTTGT
Source organism: Microcoleus sp. C2D2 (assembly GCF_036702495.1). Taxonomy (NCBI): domain Bacteria; kingdom Bacillati; phylum Cyanobacteriota; class Cyanophyceae; order Oscillatoriales; family Microcoleaceae; genus Microcoleus; species Microcoleus sp. C2D2. The sequence continues at coordinate 1,536 of NZ_JAUBTO010000047.1, forward strand.
TTTCCAGAACGAGTTCTAGGCGGACTTTGACGCAACCGTGGCGGGGTTGAGAGGCGATCGAATTTAAGATTTTGCTAGCTTTCTGCACAGAAGTAAATTCAGCCTTAACTGTCGGTTCCTGGCGATCGCTCTTAACCTCCGTCAAATCTATACCAGTGATGCTTCCCTCGCCCAAATCTATTTCTGCCAACACCTTCGGATCGTCGCCGACTTGTTCGACAATCAGCTTTTCCCACTGGATGGGCACTTGTACCATCCGAGTTTCAATTTCTTTGCGCACGATGACTTCGCCGACTTTGCGCTTGCTGCGATTGATCACCAATCGTTCTTCTAGCAGGCGAATTACTTCTTGATCGACAATATCAATGTTTTCCTCCTCCTCATCTGTCTCCAAATTTTCATCTGTGCGATCGGCATCTGTTAGATTTGACATAGCTGTTGAGGGATTCGTTAACTCGCTGTTGTTAAATTCACTATGCTGTTCTGAGGCATTTTCTAAAGACTGACCCCCGGCATTTGCCGAAACTGCCGGCAGCAGATCGACTTGAGCCGAATTAATACTTAGAAACAGCGCTTTTTGGTGATAATCCACTTTTTTTAGCAGCTTAATACTTACTATAAAAACGCGGGTATTTTCGGTGCCTAGCCCTGCCACCACAAAGTTTAACTGACCGCTAGCATCAAAATAGACATCTTTTATTTTGCCTACCAACAGACCTTTATTGTCTTTGACTGTAAAACTTTTTAGCTTAGTTCTAACTTTTTCCGGCACCCGGTTGAGACGGGTAATTGATTTGGCAGTTGCTATCTTTTCTGCTGATGCTTGACCGTTAATTTTTTCAACTTTCATGAAACTTTCCTACTTAAGGATTTTTATTAGGCATTGCTAAAGGCGGGAAAAGTGCATAAACTTTGGCTAAACCAGACAATTTTTGTACTCCCCCCGCCCCGTTATATAGGAATTGCGCGATGCCACGAATCACACCGGCGCAGTGACAGAATTATGTAATTAATGCGCAATTCCTATGCAATACCTGTTGGGGTTGGTTTAGATATTTTTATTATCTACAACCGCAGTTCCCTCGGTTTTAACGTCTAATTCTTCACGACGCAAGGTTTCTTCGCCCTCAACCGTGGTGTGAACAACTTCTTTTCTGACGTTGACTTCTTCCCGCACGAAAGCTTCCTTGCGAATGTCGGCCGTTTCTTCGTAGACATCTAGGCGTGCAACTTCCCCTGATTGGAAGTCAGCCTCACCGGCTGAAACTACTTGACCCGCTTCTACGGGCGTTACTCGCTCGATTACGACTCGTTCTTTTTCAATGGGTACTGAAGCTCGCGCTGTTTCAGTTTCCACGCGCTTGCCAACTGCTACTTCGCCTGTTTTTGCGCGGTGTTTGTTAGCAATCAAGCGTTCTTCATAAAGCTTGAGATTTTGGTGCTGCTGTTCGTTGGTTTCGTAGAGGGGGCGGTCGATATCGTAGCTGTAGCTGCTGCGATCGTAGCTAGCAGGAGTTGCAGTGCTTCCAACGCCAGTTTCTTGATTGCGGTAAACGCCTCTTACCTGTTCTTCGCGATCGTAATCTACTGATTCTAATTCATTGTAAGCCGGCAATTGTTCTGCTTGAGCTTTGCTGCGAAGGCCTGTTGCGTGGACGCGACGGGCTCCGTAGTCGAAGCGAGCCGAGCCGATGGGCAGCAATACTTTTTTCCCAAAAATCCAAATACCGGTATCAATTACCAGATAGCGAAAACGACCAGTGTCATCAACCAAAGCGTCATAAACGGTGCCTACTTTTTCATCAGAGTCACCAGCATAAACATCAAATCCCTTGATGTCGTCTCCAGCAAAGATTTCTTCCTGATAATTAGGATAAAAATCTGCTAATCTTTGAAGTGCCATGTGTTTTTCCCTCGTCGTTACTACTTAAATTAATAGTAGAAATTAATTTGTTGACTTCCCTCTCCCTAAAGTCTGAAGTGTATAATTTAGGGCGTTTAATACTATAGGAATACGGCCCCATCTCTTCTGTGGTAGCGCACTCAGCTATTGTAAAGGTTGTAAAATTCCTGTAGATGGAAATATTGGCGGTTGACAGGCTCAGCATTAGAGCAGCTTATATTAAACAGGACTTATACCAAATCCGGTTTCTTATACCACTTCACAAAAGTAGTGCTACATAGAGATGGTACGCGAGCATCTCTAGGGACACAGCCATTCCGTGTCCTTACCGTCCGCTTGGACTGTTAATAATTGTTAATACTAATTTAAAAAATTCTTGCTACAATCCTCAATCTTATACCAATTATTAAAAGTCAAAGCCAACCGTAGGGACACGGGGCTGTACCCTGTCCTACTCCCCGCGCCGAACACGGCACCGCCCCGTGTCCCTACTGTTAATAATTGTTAAGTAGATGGTGATAAATAAACATTATATCAAATCCGTTAGCATCGGAACAGTAAATTCGAGTTGACTGTTGACTGTTGACTGTTGACTGTTCACGGCGTCAACAGTCAACATCATTCCGGTGTAACCGGAAATGATATTACATAGTGAATTACAAAAATCAAAGCCCCTCATCTTGCAGGAGAGGGGCTTCGGGAAAGCTAGAAAATTTAAGTTCAGAGTTGATTTAGTTGAGTTCTGATAGTTTCTATCCTTTTGCGGTTAACTCCTAAATCTGACTCTCCCAGACGCGAAGCCGATCGCACATGGATGACTTTTGCTCCATCATCTACCAAAAATTCAACGTCATCAACAAACCCCATCAAAGCACTGGTGAACTCCGCATAGAGGTAATTATCAGTTGCCGTGATAATCTTAGTTTTTCCCAAAGACTCGATCGCCCCTTTGAGCTTTGCCATCGCTTCACTCTGGGACGAAGTGTATGCCAAAGGCTCAATTTTGTGTTCGGCATCTTGACTGAAGCTGCTGACGCAGTTGGGGGAACTCGGGCACGCTGCGAGTTTTCCTGACACAATGCCGATATTGGCAGGTCTTTTTCCAGCAAACACTGTTTTTTCTCCGGGTATAGCGATAAAACTCGCGATCGACAGTACCGCTACTGCTAGCAATGACATTAAAATAACTAGGACTCTTTTCAATGCTGTCGGCGATTTTGTTTCAACTTTTTGCAAAGGATTAGCCCTCCTGAAAGTGCAAATTACATCTATTTTTAATATTAATTGAAATTGACCGCGCCAACTCAAAAAGATTTACTTTGTTCTTCAATCAACCAGTAAGTCAGCATATTTCCTTTACCTTTAATCGGGATCTGACCCCGTTCTTCAAAAACAAACTGCTCTTTCAAACGCTCGTAAGTCCCCGCCGTCACTTGAATTTTACCAGGCAATCCGTTCGACTCCATCCGCGAAGCAACATTAACAGTATCGCCCCACAAATCATAGCTAAATTTGCTAATCCCAATAATTCCCGCCACCACCGAACCGCTGTGAAGCCCGATCCGCAATTGAAAATTTTCTCCAATTTTGACATTAAACTTTCTCAAAGCTGCCTGCATATCCAAAGCTAAAAGTGCGATCGCCTCAGAGTGATCTTCCCGCGGCGTTGGCAAACCCCCAACCACCATGTAAGCATCCCCAATAGTCTTAATCTTTTCCAACCCGTGCAACTCAGACAACCTATCAAACTCCGAGAAAATTCCGTTCAAAATTTCTACCAACTGCGTCGGAGTTTTTTGAGCAGAAAACTCTGTAAAACCAACCAAATCAGCAAACAATACGCTCACATCATCAAAATGATCCGCTATCAACTTTTGCTCTTTTTGCAAGCGTTCCGCAATAGGTTTCGGTAAAATATTCAGCAGCAATTTCTCTGTTTGCTCTTGCTGCAATTTCAGGGCTGCCTCAGCTTGTTTGCGCTGAATAAGCGAACCGAGCTGCGTAGCAACCGCGCTCACTAATTCCAACAAGCGCGGCTGACATGGAAGAGCTTTCTCGCGATAAAAAATCAAAATAGCTAACACTTGGTTGTCCGCCAATATTGGCACCCCAAAAGCCGCTTTCAATCCCACAGCCGCCGCAATTTTAGACCGCCAAAAAATTTCTTTCGGCGCAGTAGAAATATCCTCGATCCATTCAGACTGCTGTGACTGCCAAATCCTCCCCGAGAGTCCCACACCGGGAGCAAAAGTTAACTGCCAACTTGTTTGTCGGAATTGGGCAAAACTCAAGTCGCTGACGTACCTGCCTGTAGCGCATTTTAAAACGCCCTCACTGCAAGGAATCCAAGCTTCGCCCAGATTCCATTCAATAGTTTGGCAAATTAAACCTAAAATCACATCTATAGCAGACTCAAAATCCTCAGATTTGCTAATAGCTTGAGTTGCCTTCAGCAGCAACGTCGTTTCCATTTCAACCTGGCGGCGTTCGGCGATTTCCTTGTGCAACTGGATATTTTGATGGGTCAACTTTTGATTTTTTTCTTGCAATTGCATTTGCAATGAACGCACAGTAAGTTGATTGCTCACTCGCGCCAATACTTCTTTCACCTGAAAAGGTTTTGTGATATAATCGGCTCCGCCCACTTCAAAAGCTTTTGCCTTATTTATTCCTTCTTCTAGCGCGCTGAGAAAAATGATAGGAATTTCCCTAAATTGCGGTTCTGATTTCAGTTTTTGACAGAGTTCGTAGCCGTCTAGATCCGGCATCATAATATCGAGTAAAATCAAATCTGGTGCGCTAGATTGAATCGCATCTATGGCAGAAAAACCATTAGTAACAGGTCTAACTTTATAGCCGTTTTTTTGCAAAATTCTAATTAACAAACGCAGATTATCTGGCGTATCGTCAACTACTAAAATATCTGCTTGATAGTTTTCAGTTTGTTCCGCATCGATCTGCATTATCTGATTCCTCCGCCTCGGCAATTAAATTGAAAATTTTCTGGTAATCAAAATTATCGAGATGACCCTGGAGGATTGCGGCAAATTCAGGATGAGCGTCCCTTATTTCCTCGATTGTCCTGGAAATTAAGTCAAAATCAGCACTGCGGATTACCTGCTTAATGTTGTTTATCCATTCTGCAGGAAGTTTGGGCAAATAAGCAAGCACAGCATTAGAGGGGGAAGCAGATAGATTATTTCGATCGCCTGTGGAGATAAACTCCGTTGAGTTAGAGTAGACATACTTCACCCCCAAATGTTTGCTGAGGGTATCAAATATATCTGTTTTACGGAAAGGTTTGCTAATAAAATCGTCGCAGCCGACCAATAAAGCAAACGATCGCCTTCCTTCAATTGTACTAGCTGTCAAAGCAATAATCTTCGGAATCGGGGAATCGGGAGCGTCCATATTCATCTCCCCGTTTTCTTGCTGCTCTTGCTCTCTCTGCTGTATACTCGCCTTAATTTGTTTAGTAGCTTCGTAGCCGTCCATCACTGGCATTCGCACATCCATCAAAATTAAGTGCGGGTGCCAATTTTCCCATATTTCTATTGCTTCGCGACCGTTGGTGGCTTCTTGGATCCCGAAACCCAAGGGAGAAAGCATTTTGACTAAAAGTTGGCGGTTGTCTTCGCGATCGTCCACAATTAAAATGCGGTAGCACGGTTGATTTGGTTCCAACCCAGTAACTTCGCGGTTAATTTGCTCTGTGGGAATATCAGCAGCATAAACCGCACCGACTGGAATTTCAAATTTAAAAGTAGTGCCGACTTCCAGTTGACTTTCTACGACGATTTCTCCTCCCATCAGGCGGACAAACTGACTGCTTATCTTCAATCCTAAACCCGTACCTTTCTGATTTTTTTGACCGGAAGCTGTTTGCACAAATGCCTTAAAAATATTGCCCAATTCTGACGGAGCAATGCCAACTCCTGTATCTTCTATTTCAAACTGAAGGAAAAAACCCGGCACAGTTAAGTCCTCAGCCTCTTCCATCAATTTTACCCTGGCAAAATCACTGCTATTTAGCGCCAATTCCCGAATACTTGTTGTGGTATCAAAGCAAGCTGTTGGACGATCCAATAAATCACAAAATCCCGATGTTTCTAACTTTCTCACTCTTAAGATTATCTCGCCTTTTTGGGTAAATTGAATCGCATTGCTGAGAAGATTAATCAGCACTTGCCGCAGTTTAATATCATCGGTGCGCACGTACTGAGGAACGCCATCCTCCCGCAGAAAAAGCAACTGCAATTCTTGACTTAGTGCCCGCAGTTGAAACATATCTTGCAAATCGTCAAGCAAGCGGTAGAGGTCGAAGTTTTTCGGGTCGATAGTCATCCGCCCCGCTTCGATTTTTGACAAGTCTAAGACTTCATTGATCAAGGTGAGCAAGTGTTCGCCACTACGGCGAATAATTCTCATATTTTCTTGGTTTTCGACAGTAAGATTCGGGCTGGGTTCCATGATTTGCGCAAACCCGAGTATGGAATTGAGAGGGGTGCGCAACTCGTGGCTCATATTGGCAAGAAACGTGCTTTTAGCTTTATTTGCGGCTTCAGCAGCTTGTTTTGCTTGTTGCAGTTGTTCTGTGCGTTCGTCAATTTGGGCTTCTAAGGTGCGCTGGTAATCTCCTAGTATTTTTTCGGCTTGTTTGCGATCGCTAATATCTTGAAAAGCTGCGATCGCATAAGCAATATTTCCGCTAGCGTCAAAAATCGGCGTGGTATTGATCTCGATCGCAATTATTTTTCCATCTTGACGGATTTCTACATCGTCAACCTTGACAAATTCTCCTTTCAGTGCGCGCAAAATTGGCAGATTATCCGGCGGGTAAAGCTCATCAGTATTGGCAACATAAAGTTGATAAGTTGCAGCTAATTGTTCCGCAGTGCTTTCCGAAATAGTGTCTGCACCCAGCAATTGCCCCGCTGTCTGGTTGAAATAGGCGATCGAGCCGTCGGGATTATAAACAGAGACCCCCACTGGCAAAGCTTCTAAAAATTGACTCAGGCGGCTTTCACTCGCAGACAGCGCCTCATTTACTAGCTTTAACTCTTCGTTTACTTCTTGCCGCTTCAGGATTTCATCTGTTAACTTTTGGTCTTGCAAGTAACTGTGAATTGCTTCTACTACCGTTAATTTTAAGTCTTCATTTTGCCAAGGTTTAGGGATATAACGGTACAATTTAGCATACTTGATAGCATTGCTCAGGGCTTCCAAATCTGCCTGCCCCGTCAGCATAATAGTCAGCGTATCCGGCGAGCGTTCGTGAATTCGTCTGAGCAGTTCGTCCCCTTTAATATCCGGCATGATATAATCGGAAAGCACCAAAGCAATCTCGTATTCATCGGCCTGCAAATCTGCCAGCAACTCTAAAGCATCAGCCCCCCCTTCCGCCGTTTCAATAATACACCGATCGCCGATCGCCTTTTTGAGTTCAATTTTTAAACTGTTCAAAACGTCAGGTTCATCATCAATACAAACAATCACAGGTTTTTTCATAACTTAGCCAGCCCAGATTTTATAGTCTCTATTAACTCTTTGCTCTTCCACGGTTTGTACAAACAACAGTATAAATCTGCTTCTTGTACTGCCCGCTGAAGTGCCGCTGCATCCGCTTGCCCCGTCAACATCACCTTAATAATTTTAGGATATTTTTGGTGAACTTTAATTAAAAGTTCATCACCTTTAATTCCCGGCATCAGCCAATCAGAAATAACCACAATTACCTGAACTTCTTCTTGAAATTCCTTAAGTAAATCTAAAGCTTCATCACCACTTTCCGCTAATTCATAAAAGTAATCATTTTTAAATTCATTCTTTAGCTGTATCTTGAGAGTATTCAATATATCTGGTTCATCGTCAACGCAAAGAATTACAGGCTTATTCATCTTTTCCTCTCTGCTTTAATTTTAGTAGGTTTACCAACTTCACTTGCTTCTACGTTATTGCTTTCGGGCGAAGATGCAGAATATATGTCCCCTATCTTATTTTAATAGAACTTCCGAACAGAAACCCGGTTTCTCGCAATAAATCTTGTATTTGCCAGCGAGACAGCCACGAGTGTCACGGGAAATCAGCCTCCTGCGGGTAAGTTTTGTTTAATAGATTGGCAGCGAGACTGTAAAAGTTGTCTGCCCCGGTACAGAATCTACAGCAATTGTGCCTTCGTGTTTTTCAACAATTTTTCTGACAATATCCAATCCCAAACCGCTACCTTCGCCCGCAGATTTAGTCGTAAAAAATGGCTGAAAAATTTTGGGAATAACTTCTGGGGGAATGCCTTTGCCGTTATCAGTAAATTTGACGAAAATATTTGCCTCTTGCTGCTGAGTTTCAATCGTTAAAATACCTTTATAATCCATTGCTTGCAGGGCATTGTGAACGAGATTCGTCCAAACTTGATTTAAGTCATCTGGATAGCACATAATTTTGGGTAAATCTCCATAAATTTTCACTACTTCTATACCGTGTTTCAGTTGATTTTGATAAAGGGTTAACACCGTTTCAATGCCGTCGTGCAAGTTCGCCTGGACTTTTTCTTCCTTGCTATCGAAATGAGCGTAGGTTTTCAAGGCAAATACTACTTTGCCCGACTTCGCTGTCGCTCTTTGGATCAGGCTAATACTTTTTTTCAAGCTCGCAAACTGGTAAGCAGTATTTAAAACTACTTCCGAATCCGGCAATTGAAAAAGTGGCAACAACTCTTCTATGTTTGCGTAGATTTCCATGTCAACTAAGGTATCGGCAATTTCCTCTGGATTTTCAACAGATTCGGCAATCAACTCCCCCGTCAACTTCTGCTTAAATTTCCGCTTCTCTCTGCTGGTAAATGAAGTTTCTTGATGGGTAGCTCTGTACAGTAAAGTTAAAAAATAAGCTTGGCTTTCTTCAGAAAGTTCTTGAAAAAATTTAGGCATTTTTTCTAAATTATCGTCCCAAAAATTAGCTATATTATTAATAGACGAACCTATAATGCCCAGGGGGGTATTGATTTCGTGGGCAATGCCGGCAATCAGTTGTCCCAGTGCTGCCATTTTTTCCGATTGAATCAAATGCTCTTGGGTGGCTTGCAGTTGGTGGAGCGCAGTTGCTAAATCTTGATTTTTTTCTTGCAAAGTTTGTTGCAGCGAACAAATTTTTAAATGTGTTTCTATCCGGGCTAAAACTTCTTCAACCTGAAACGGTTTGGTAATGAAGTCCACTCCCCCAACTGCAAAAGCTTTAACTTTATCCGTCACGTCGTTAATCGCACTGATGAAAATCACCGGAACGTCTTTTGTTACTTCACAATCTTTGAGCCGCTGACAAACTTCATAGCCATCCATCTCTGGCATCATAATATCCAGCAGCACTAGATCCGGGAGCATTTTTTGAGCGGCAGACAGTGCTAGCTTGCCGTTGGGAACCGGGCGAACTAGATAGCCTTTTTCGCTCAAAATTCCTGCCAGCAGCCGCAGGTTTTCGGGCGTGTCGTCCACTACTAAAATATTAGCTCGATTGGTTTGAGGTAAAGTTGAAGTCATCGGGTATTTACTGGTTCTCGCTGATCTTGATTATGTCCAAAATTCTGTCATATTCAAAATTATTAATGCAATCTTGAAGCCTGCCCGCAAGAGAGGAATTGACAGTGCAGATTTGTGCGATCGAACTAGCGATCGCCTCCATGTCCACACTCAAAATATTTTGCTTGAATTGGGCCATCCAGTCTGGAGAAAGAGAGGCGAGATCCTCCGGTGTCAGCACCTCCTGACTTGACTCCCCTACACCTGCCGCACTGACTGCTGTTGGATCTTCATAAATATAGCGTACTCCTAAATGTTTTCCCATTGCCACGAAGATATCCTCCTCTCGGAACGGTTTCCGAATAAAATCATCGCAACCCGCCGAAAGAATCACTGCCCGTTCTTCCTCCAAAACGCTAGCAGTCAGGGCTACAATCGCCGTTGCTTGCCCGCCAGTTGTAGTTTTAATCTGTTTCGTTGCCTCGTAGCCGTCCATCACGGGCATTCTCATGTCCATCCAAATCAGATGCGGTTCCCACTCCATAAAAATATCCACCGCTTCTTTACCGTTATTAGCTTCTCTCAACTCAAATCCGAGGGGACTGAGAAGTTTTACCAACAGTTGGCGGTTCAAAGGTTTGTCGTCCACAATTAGCAAGCGATAACTCGGCTGATTCGGCTCGAGGGCAACCACTCGACGTTGAGTTTTTTTGCTTTCAATATTACCAGCTTCAACCAGATGAACTTGGATGTAAAACTGAAATAATGCACCCTTTCCGATCTCGCTGCTAACAGTAATTTCACCTCCCATTAATTGCACGAACTGGCGGCTGATCGCTAAACCTAAACCCGTTCCTTCCTGAGAATCTTTACCTGTTTTTGTCTGCACGAATGCTTCAAACAACTGATGGATTTCCTCCGCAGCAATGCCTGCACCAGTATCTTGAACTTCAAAATACAGCGAGTAGCTGTCTGGCAATTGGTCAGGGCAATTTTTGTGTACCTTCCGCCTTCCTCCTTTGACTTGCACCGACACTCCCCCTTCAGAAGTAAATTTAATTGCATTGTTGAGCAAATTAATTAAGACTTGGCGCAATTTCACTTCATCGGTGCAAATGTAATGGGGTACTTCCGCGTCCCGCTCGAACATTAATTGCAAACCTTTTTGCTCAGCTTTGAGAGCAAACATATCTTCTAAATCGTCGAGCATCTGGTACAAATCGAAGTTTTTTTCATAAAGGGTAGTGCGTCCGGCTTCGATTTTGGCTAAGTCTAAAACTTGGTTGATTAAAGCTAGCAAATGTTCGCCGCTGCGCAGGATAATTGCGACATCTTCTTGATTTTCAGGACACAGGGTTTCACTGCGGAGCATGACTTGAGCAAAGCCGATGACCGCGTTCAGGGGCGATCGCAATTCGTGGCTCATATTGGCGAGAAAGGCACTCTTAGCTTTGTTTGCTGCTTCGGCCGCTTCTTTCGCCTGCTGCATTTTCATTTCCGCTTGTTTGTTATCAGTAATGTCTTTAATAAAACCTTCATAGTAAAGTAGATTTCCTGCTTCATCGCAGACAGCGCGACAATTTTCGGAAATCCAGATTATGCTGCCATCTTTGCGGTAAATTTCTGATTCAAAGTTTGATAGTATCTCATACTCGTTTATCAGCTCTGTAAATTCGTCGCGGCGGTTGGGTTTCACGTAAAGCTGGTTCTTGAAATTTGGCTGTGCTGCTATTAATTCTGCGGGCGATTCGTAACCGTATAGCTGAGCTAAAGCGGGGTTAGCGCTGATGTATTTCCCGTCACCAGCAGTTTGAAAAATTCCATTCAAAGCATTTTCATAAATGTTGCGGTACTTTTCTTCTGCTTCCCGGAGGGCAGTTTCTGCTTTTTGGCGATCGGTAATATCGCTAGAAATCGACAAAAAACAAGCTTCTCCGTCAATATCGATGGTTTCTATCGACAGCAGTGCCGTTCTTTCTGTACCATTTTTATTGCGAAACCTGAGATCGTAATTGTGAATAGCTGTCTTGTTTTTTAACATTTGAATCATGCGGTCACGCTCTCCCAAACTAGCCCAAAAATTGAGCTGCACCGCTGTTTTACCGATAATTTCTTCCTGACTGTAGCCCATCATCCTGCAAAAACTATCATTAATTTCTAGATGACAGCCGTCACTGATTCTCGTGATAGTAATCGCATTCGGACTCGAACGAAAAGCTTTAGAAAACTTTTCATTTGCCTTAGCAAGTTCGGCGGTGCGTTCTGCAACTTGCACTGCTAAATTTTGGTTGTATTCCCTTAATAGTTTCTCCGCTAGTTTGCGTTCCGTAATATCTTGAAAAACGCACATTCCGTAGAGAATATTTCCTTGGGCGTCGTAAATAGGAGTTCCCGAAATTTGCATGGGAACATTTTTGTCACCCGAGAAGATTTCAATGTCATCAACAGTTACACTTTTGCCCTGCAAAGCATTTAAAATTGGGTCGCGTTCCGCCGGATAAATTTCCTGAGTTCCAGCTAAATAAACTCGGTAGGCTTGGCGCAAATTTTCGGCATCGGCTTCCACAAGTCCTTGACCTAAAAGCTGCTCCCCTATAGGATTAACGTAGTGAGGTTGACCGTTTGGCTCTGCAATAAAAATGCCTAGCGGTACTGCATCGAGAAATTGTTTGACTCGGCTTTCGTTGTCCGATAGGGAAGTAAATGATTGCTGCAATTGCTCTGCCATGCTGTTAAAAGAAGCGGCAAGTTCTCCGAGTTCATCTTCGCGATTCAGAGTGAGCTTTGTATCCCATTCATTCCGCGCCAAAGCTTTCGCAGCCGCATTCAATTTTAAAATCGGTCGCACCACCCATTTAGCAGTCAGAATCCCTAGAATTGTCGCCCCAATCAAAGCTGCAACCGACAACAAAAAAGTCGTGCGCGTGTTGAGGTTAATTTGCTCCATAAAGTCAGACTCTGGTACAACTACTACAATCAGCCAATCCAACCCTCTCTCATCATGAAAAGGAGCTACCTGAATAAAATTTCGCTTGCCATCAACATCAAAAGTAAGCTGTTGAGAATTAGAGATTTTAGCTAAGCTGTCGTAGGATTTCTCTAAATGCTGTACGGTTTGGCGAATTACCGGATTCTCGCTTTCTGAAGCTTTGATGCGTCTTGTTTCTTGACCTTCCACCACGAATTCTTGAGTCGCTGTTGAAGTGGAAATTAACATCCCCGATCGCTCGATCACAAAAGTTTGCCCCGACTTGCCAATTTTGAGGCTGACGAGAAATTCTTTGATTCGGGAAAACAGCACATCGCTACCAGCTACTCCTAACAGCTTGCCAGCGTCATCGTAGATAGGCAAAGCAGCAGTAATTGCCAGTTCCCTCGTCAAAAAATCTGTATAGATTGGAGTCCAAATTGGTTTTTTTGCCGCAGCGGCAGCTATGTACCAAGGGCGAATTCGCGGGTCGTAAATATTGGATGAAATTTGCACTAATTGAACGCGTTTTCCCTGAGAGTCAGCAGTATATCGAGCTAATTTATTGCCAGTTGAGCTGTCAGCAGCAGATATCAAAATCCGATCTTTAGTGCGGATTGCTCCCGAGTGGTCTCCATTTTCTGTGCCTGTGTAAATGATGCTTATCGCATCAAAATATTGAATTTGTTCAAGGAAATTATGTTCTAGTTTTTGCTTGTCTTCTAGGTTCAACTGTCCCAATTTTATGCCTTGAACGTTCAGGTGATTGACTATGTGGGGAATTGACATATAATTTTCAATGCGGTCTTTGATGCGATCGCTAATTTCTCCCCGCAACTGAGCGGCAACATCGTTGACCGCCCGCTGACCGTTTTGGAACGACAGCCAACCTACAACTCCTACGGTGCCGACAATTTGCACTAAAAAAGGAACTACGATCACAGTTTGTAATTTAGCTTTGCCGATAAGTTTGGTAGCAAAGCGATTGAGCGGTTTAGGAAACATATTCATCCTATGGCAATTCTCAAGTGAGGTACAGATTGGTAATTGGTAATTAGTAATTGGTAATGGCTAATTAGTAATTGATACTTGATAAGTTTTGAAAATCCGGGTTTCTTTGTTTGGAGTGCGTGACCTCAGCAACCCGGTTTCTTCCGGATTTCTCGTTAGTTAACCCGAATTTTTTCGTATAAGCTGGCTTTCTCGCCGAATTTTATTAGACTTATTGCATAACTTTTTGATTGATAAACAGCAGATGCAACGCAGATGCATTTCAAGATAGGAGAGGGAATGCCTGCAATTCAAGTCTATAGCGCGTCGCGTGAGAACCCCGGTCTTTCAAGCCGGGGATGAAACGCAGTCGTAGCCTTTAGGCTACGAGTGTTCCAAATTATTTATTTCTCTGTTCTTCAATATATTTTCTGACGGTTTCAGTTGAGACATTACCAACACTACCGACCAAATAACTAGGAGTCCACAAGGTAGGCAATTTTAACAATTCAGGACACTCTTTTCTTAAGTAACTGGAAGCCCGGCCTTTGACCCTTTGCATGACAAAGCTAGCGGAATCAGTCGGCTTAACATTAACCAATAAATGTACGTGATCTGGCATAATTTCCAAAGCAATAATTTTCCATCTGTTTTCCGTCACTACCTCAAAAATAATCTCTGGCAGCCGTTGGGCGATTTTGCCGACTTTGACAGCTTTACGGCGTTTCGGGATAAAAACAAAGTGCATATTGATCAGTGAAACGGCGTTACTCTCGTGCCGATATTCTAAATCCTTTTTTGACAAACTCGCCATAGAGCGATTGACTCCGTTGATTGATAGTGTATAATCAACATATTACAACAAAGAAATATTTAAATGTTTGGGTGTCAACAGATACTACTCAAGCCTGACAAAGAACTCAAAGCGGTTCTAGAATATATTTGCCAAGAATCAAATAAACTGCACAATTGTGCGGTTTATTACGCTCGTCAAATATACTTTAAGGCTCATACTTACGTTCGTCCGTTTGACGTAATCAACGCATTGAAGCGCAATCCTCATTACGGGGCTTTATGCGCTCAAGCTGCTCAACAGACTTGTGGCGCTGTTGGTGAATCAGTAAAATCTTTCAAAGGATTAATCAAATTGTTTCGGGAAGGTAAGCTTGAATTTCAGCCAAAGTTCCCAAATTACCGTACTCCTGGTGGGTTCCATGTGATCGCTTATCCGAAGCAAGCGCTTGGAAAAAAGTTGATTGATGGTCAAATTTCACTTCCTCTCGGACAAAAAGTAAAAGCTTGGTTTGGGCTGAAGAACTTTCAAGTCCCAATGCCTTCCAACTTAGACTATGCCGATATTCGAGAAATTAGAATTCTCCCCAGAAAGGGGTGTTTTTACGCCGAATTTGTTTACAAGTCAATTAGTGTCCAAGCTGTCGGGGATGATCGAAAAGCTTTAGGTATCGATCATGGTATCGATAACTGGCTTACTTGCATCAGTAACTCAGGGACAAGCTTTATCATTGATGGCAAGCACTTAAAGTCTGTCAACCAGTGGTATAACAAGCGCGTAGCAACTTTGATGGAGGGCAAACATAATGGTTTTTGGTCGCATCAATTGGCGCGATTAACCGAAAAACGAAACCGTCAGATGCGTGATGCCGTGAATAAAGCAGCTCGTTTAGTTGTCAATCACTGTATCAAAAATAAAATCGGTGTTATCGTTTTTGGGTGGAACAAAGGACAGAAAGGTTCTGCCAATATGGGCAAAAAGACCAATCAAAATTTTGTCCAAATCCCTACAGCACGACTAAAGAATCGCATCGCTCAACTGTGCGAACAGCACGGCATTAAGTTTGTCGAAACTGAAGAAAGTTACACGTCTAAAGCATCATTTGTAGACCGTGATTTTCTACCTATAATCGGTGAAAAACCTGATGGGTGGAAAGAAACAGGTAGGCGGGTAAAGCGTGGTTTGTACCGGACGGGTGCGAAAAACTGGTATATCAATGCTGACTGCAATGCGGCAGCCAACATTTTGAGAAAAGTAGCGACAATGTTAGGGCTTGACCTTGACGGAGTTGGTAGAGGTGTCTTGGCAGCGCCCTTAAGAATTACCCTTTGGTAGTTTCTTAAGAATCCCCGTGCATTTATGCCGGGGAGTGTCAAAGCGTATTTCTGCGGAAAGGGAGAGTACGTGAAGCGAAGCTATCCCGTAGGGAATCGCCCTATCCACAGCCGCGCGCACCCCAAAAACCTGCATTTACCTGCGATTCAACTCTATCCTTTCGCCGTAACGTAACAGCATATCCAAACTCTCCAAACGATTTTGCCAAGTTTGAACTTGATAGCTATTTTCTGCAGAATGCAAGCGCATCGAAGATGGAAATTGAGATTGAAAATTCCTTAACAATCTTTTAGTAGTTGCTAAACTTTCGCTAGAAGGATTGGCAGCCAATTTGCTCAAAGCTTGTGCCAATTCATCCGATCGACTTTGCAAAACTTTCAGTTCAGATTCCGACATCCGCAACTGATTGTTAGCCAACAAAAAACTCCATTCCTGCTTGAGAGCAGTATAGCGCGAAGCCGCCGCCGCAAACGGCTGTCGGTAAGGAATCGGCTGCGCTGCAGAAGTGGAACGCACTGGCGGGCCTTGAGTGCGGTTAAAAAACCCCTGCATCCCGCTGCTGATACTTTCCACGGCAAAAATAGCATAGCCCCCAGCCGGCAAATCGCGCAAAGCTTGAATTTGGTCGATCGCCACAACTTCCGGGAGACTCAACAACTTAACCGACGGAGAAATCAAAGCCGAACCGAGCATTTGTTCCTTTACCAACGGTTCGGTGATGCGCTGAAGTCGGTTCGTATCCAAAGCATAAGTCATCGGCACAATCAAATCTACAATGCCTTGACGAGCCCAAACTTCCCAATTTTGCTGAATTTTGTAAATTCGCTGACTTTCCGGGTGCGGAAACACCGCCACCGACAGAATAGTGCGCGGATAATTCTGCCGCAAAAGCTGAGAAACTTCAGCTACAAAAGTATTAATTTGATTAGTTTTAAACTCTACCCACTGTCGCCACAAACTGCCGGAACTCGGCGAAATATTCACCGGATCTGCACCAGTAAACTGCTTGAATTGCTGCCTCGCCGCCATACCGTAACCGTAAGTAAAACCCGCATTGTCATCTTGAAAAGGATAGCGAATATAGTCTAATTGCACTCCATCTACTTTGTAGTTATTGGCAATTTCGCTGACAATTCGCAGCAAATAATTACGCGCTTCCGGGTTCGCCGGATCGAGATAAAATTTACCATCGTTAGGATGTTGGGTGCGTCCTTTATTGTCAATATTTGCCCAATCTGGATGAGCGGAAAGCACTGGCCCAGGATAAGAACTAGGCTTGCCAATTAAAGTATTGTGGCGCTTATTTCCTACGGCAAAAGCCCAAACCCAAGCGTGCAGTTCCATGCCTCGCTCGTGGGCTAATTTAACCGCAGATTCCAGGGGGTCCCAGCCCACTGTCAGGGGGTTTTGTTGCGGTGCAACTTGACTGGGATAAATCGTATATCCGGCATTCAATGTTTCAAAGAAAACGGTATTGATACCGGCGGCGGCGAGCCGATCGAAGACTGCCGCCAAACCTTGTTGGGATCGCGCTGCGACGATCGTACCGCGATCGAGCCAAACCGCGCGAATTTCCGCCCCAACGCGCTGCCCTTCCTGGGGGTAATTTTGCCACAGCAACTGTCGCGCTTCCACCCACTGCGATCGAGCCTCGGCGTACTTTTGCTCTTGCAGAAGTTGGTCGAAAGTTTGCAAAACCTGCCGCGCCCTTGCGATCGCCCGCGCCCTTGCTCCTTGCAGAACAGGCGGGCGGCTGGCTGCCGGGCCGCCGGCACTGTTGCTTGTCGCCACCAGTTGAGGGGGGGTAGCAGCATTGAGATTAACAGGCGTATTAGCTGAATTAGCTGCTGTCAGGGCGCTTTCAAACCTGCCGAGGAGGTTGGTGAGTTCTTGGCGCATCAAGTACGCTTCAATGCTGACGATCGGCTTATTAGAATTTGCCTGCACGTCCAAACCGGGCGGCGCCGACTGATCGGAAGGGTCTGTAAAAGTTGCAGGTACTGGATCGGGAAGGGAGCCAGAGGGAGAAAGTCGGCTCAGGGGGTTACTGCGCGGCGAATTAGGGCTGTTTCTACTGACTCGGGAGGGGGGAGTTGGTAGTGGGGTCGCGGCAGCAGTGGGCGGCGCTCCGGGCTGCGGAGCGATTGTGCCTCCCCAGCGGGCGATCGAGGCTTGCAGCCAAGCCTTATCTACATTTGCCGAACCTTCGCTACCCCAGCGCCAGCCGAGATAGGTAGCGCGATCGGTGGCGATGGCTGCGGAGGAACCGGAACTATCTTTCCAAGTAGCAATTGTTTGACTGTTCGCATCAGCCGGAATTAAGACACCGCCTTGGACTGAGCCCTTTTTTTGTTCTGGTGGCACCCAATTGCTAGAAGTAGTGCAAGCAATATCGCGGCAGCGCGTGCGGGGTTGCGGGGTCGCCGGCTGGGTTAAGGGAAAAGCCCAATAGGCCCCGAGGAGCGATCGCAAAGATTGGCGCACCAAGGCCGGGGAACTGCGGCCGACTGGGCCCGAAGCAATCAAGCGGCCGCCCTGTGAGGTCCAAGCTTCTAAAACTTTAATTTGCGCCGGACTCAACGTTTCAATGTTGGGCAAAAACAGCACGTTAACGCCTGCTAAATCCGCGGCACTTTTGATTTGTTCGAGATTGATCGGTTTGTAAGCAATGCCGCTTTCCCAGAGGCGCGTGGTAATCTTCACCCAATCGGGAGAATTCTCGGAACTGCGAACAACGCCCAGAACTACTTCTGCGAAACTCGGAGAGGGAAATATGATGAAAAGATTGACTAATGTACTCGCTAGAGTTCCAATTAAGACTCTTTGCAAGAAACTGAAAAAGCGAATTTTTTTAGCCTGGGAGCAGGCATCAGGCATTTGATAAGGCTTTTTGATTTGTTGCATAAATATGAGAATTACTCACCACACCGCTTGAGAAAAATTCAATCACAATTAAGAGCGATCGATCGATCGATCGATTTTAGATTTTAGATTTTAGATTTTAGATTTTAGATTTTAATCTGGGTCTATTCCTCATGACAGTTGACTGTTTGGACATTTGAAAAATACCGATGCAACCGGAAACGATTTTAGATTAAAATCTGCGTGCATTTGGGTTGAAAAACCAAAAATACAATTTATATCAATTCCGGTTACACTGGAATGATGGTCCGTTGGGAGTGGGGAGTCGTCCGTGGGGGAATGTGGAATTATTGACCTTGACTTTATCATTCCGATGCAACCGGAAACGATATTAGATGTCGGACAGCTTATAGTCAACAGCCCACTGTCAACAGCCCACTGTCAACTGTCAACTGTCAACTGTCAACTCTTTTCTAAGTTGCAGCTTCATTCACCGGAAATCGATCGATTAACTGCATCGCCCGACCAGCATTCCTCCGCAAAGAATCCGAAACATGAGGAACATGAGGAATCTGAGACAAGAAATCCAAAGTCCGGCGCAAAATCCGCACCACATCCCCTTCATCCAAACTCGTATGGCTAATCAGTTCCAGCCATTCAACACCCAGAGCCCACTGCTCGACCAAAGTCACTAATTCCCGTTCCAGCCAAATCGGGATTGCAGCTTCATGACGGTACTGAACTTGAAACAATCGGCGGCGCAAGCCTTTTTGCAGATTGTCCAAAGGTGCCAAAACTTCTGGCGACAGCGAGTAGTGAGTCCAACTGTCGGGCCTGGAAACTTCTGTAACTAAGGCCGCGCAAGCAGCAGCGAGGTGGTGGGGGTCGAGTTCGTCAAACTCCGCAGACATCAGGGACAAACCCAGCCACAGTTCGTTATCACCGCGAATGGCGGCGCAAGCTTGACCCAAGATTGTGGGTACCAACCTGTCGGAGGAGTCATCTCGGTTTGCATTTGCCGAAACTACTCTTTCCAAGCAGCCGAAATTCAGCAAGATGTCGATTAAGTTGAGAAATTGCTCCCAGTAGCGAGCTCGCTGCTTTTCTAAGTCTTGTTCGCTTTTGCGGATTTCTTTTTTCAATTCTTCCCGGCGGCGCTGGCGTTTGAGCAAAGTACCGGGATTGCCCCATTGTAGAACCGGGTGAATTTCTAGCTTAGCTTCTAGGGCTGCGATTTTCTGCTGTTGCCCGATCGCCTCTGGGCTCGGTTCCGGTGCCGGCAATTGTGGGATCGATCCAGCAATTGAAGCAGTTTCTTCATTTCCCAAGCGGCACTGGCCGAGTCTCAGGGGCATTTCCGACGGCGGGTTCAAGGTATCTGCAACGCTCAAGCGGGGTAATTCGGCGTGCAGGGTAGCGACATCGCTAATGGCGACGACATACCAGCGGTTATCTTTGCCCAAGCACACCAAATTTGGAGCTTGGCCGGAACCTGCGATTTTGGCAACCAATACGGCGGGTACAGGAGTTGTGTGCGATCGTTTGGCTGTCGGAACGTGCTTACCTTTGAGACTCAGAACCGTGCCGAGCACTGCAAAAGCCACAGCTACGGACATTTCCTTAAATCGCGCTTCTTCAGCTTGCTGCAATAAAGTTTTCAGCAAACGTTTCTCTTCTTTGAGTCTTCCCTGCAATTTTTCGTAATGGGCGAGCTCTTTTTCCAGGGTGGAGACATTTCCTCCGGCCGCCAGGGACTCTTCGAGCACCGCCAATTCTGTTTGCAATCGGTCTAATTCTGCTTGCTGCGGCTGCAAGTACAAGGTAGACAGGTATTGACCAAAACTCCGCTCTACCAACTCTTGAGCTTCGTCGAGAGTGTGAGTTTGCAGCAAATTCAGCACCATGCCGTAGCTGGGAGTAAACTGACTGGCGAGGGGGTCGGCTTTGGCTGTTGCCAAATAAGAGGCTTCTTTTGCGCCTTCAAAGCGCGTCTGAACTGCGACTACGTGCCCGAGCTCGTCCATCCCCCGCCGACCCGCCCGACCGGCCATTTGCAGGAATTCTGAAGCGTTTAGCAGTCGGTGTCCCTTGTCGGTGCGCTTGGACAGGGTGGAAATGACTGTGGTGCGGGCGGGCATATTAATCCCGGCTGCTAGGGTTTCGGTGGCAAATACGACTTTAATCAAACCTCTGCCAAAGAGTTCTTCTACTAAGCCTTTCCAAGCGGGCAAAATGCCTGCGTGGTGGGCGGCGATGCCTTTTAAAAGTGCTTCTTTTTGACCGAAGCGTTCTGCTTCTGGGTTTCGCTGTAAAAAATCGTCAATGATGCGTTTGAGTTCGGCTGTTTCGGCTTCGTTAACCAGGGAGAAATTGCCGACTTCTGCGACTGCTTGGTCGCACCCGCGACGGCTGAAGATGAAGTAAATTGCTGGTAGCATATCTCGATCGTCCAACCGGGCCAAAACATCGGTCAAACTCGGAGTGGGGATGCTGCCTCTTTCTACTTTTTGCTGCTTCTTTTTGGGGACTAACCGGACATTAACTCTTTTGCCGGTCTCGTCTAGCAGGGGAAATATCCCTTTTTGGTTGGCGAAGTGGAATTGCAGCGGCACTGGCCGAAAGTCTGAGTAGACGAGCTCTGTGGGCCCGTGGACTTTATTAATCCAGTCTGTGAGTTGCTCGCTATTGGCAACGGTTGCTGAGAGGGCGAGCAGTTGAATTTCGCTCGAACAGTAGATGATGGATTCTTCCCAGACGGTACCGCGCTGGCGATCGTTCATGTAGTGACACTCGTCGAGCACCACGGTTTCGACTCCGGTGAGGGAAGTACCGACTTCTCCTATAGGCGTACCGTAGAGCATATTCCGAAATATTTCGGTAGTCATCACCAAAATCGGCGCATCTCGATTGACGGAGATGTCGCCCGTGAGCAAACCTACGTTGTCGTCTCCAAATTGACTGCGGAAGTCGCGCAGCTTTTGGTTAGACAGAGCTTTGAGGGGAGTGGTGTAGAAGACGCGCCGCCCCCTGGAAAGTGCTTGATGGATGGCGTATTCCCCGATTAACGTTTTCCCAGAGCCTGTGGGAGCGCACACGACAACGGATTTACCTGCATCGAGGGCGGCGATCGCCTCTCTCTGAAAGTTATCTAGCTCGAAGGGAAATATGGTCTTCAGATCCAGCTCTGGGCGGTTCTGGGCAGTGTCTGGCACAAGGATTATTATAAGGTTTCAGGGTAAGTATGCTTAAATCTTGCTGAAAGCAAGTCAGCAGAGGACTGTATTGATTTTAGACCAACGCCCGCAAATCGGCTATGAAGTCATTAGTCATTAGTCATTAGTCATTAGTAACAATTACCAATTACCAGTTACCTGTTTGGCCCTGGCCCCATGCCCAATTCCCCATTCCCATTCCCCATTCCCCATTCCCCATTCCCCAAGTTTCCTTCTCTATGATTCCTGTTATTTCGAGTATTCCTGTGGTGCAGCTTGCTTCGGGCGATCGGCTTTCACTGCAAGTCTATCAGTTCCAAGGTGCCGTTCCTGAAACAAAGGGTTATATATAGCATGATATTAACAAAAAATATAAATCAGGAATTACGCCCCAAGTATTTTGACACGCTATTTATGGCATAAGGTGCGCACTGCACACCCTATAAATAGGGTTTATGCGTAAGTCCTGTAAATCTCAGAAACTTCACGTTTTTTTTTCTATGAAAATTATCAAAAATCGCAGGTTCGGGCTCCGCATCGCCCTTGTTTTGCCCTTTGTATTGCAGATCGCTGGAACTGTGGGCTTAGTCAGTTATTTGTCTTTTCGCAGCGGTCAAAAAGCGGTTAACGATCTAGCAGCCCAATTACGCAAGGAACTCACTGCCCGGATTGATGGAGAATTAAGAAAATATCTAGGTAGCTCCCACGATTTTAATCAGTTGAATGGAGTAGCTTTTTCTGAGAATAGTTTTGACATGGTTAATGCCAGCAATGCCAAGCAATTTCTGACCCAGGTACAAATTTCTACCTTTATTGATTCATCCTACTGCGGTGACTCCCAAGGGCAATATCTGGGGGCATCTCGCCTGTTTTATCAAGGTTCTGCAACGATCGCCATGTCTGTTAGCAATCAAGAGAGCGACTACAATTTTTACTATTATGCTATGGATAGTCGGGGCAATCGGCAGCAGTTGCTAGAAAAAGGCCGCCCCTACGATCCGCGCAAACGTCCTTGGTACATTGCCGCCATAGAAGCAAAACGACAGATTTGGAGTGAGGTTTACCTGGATTTTTCCGGCGGATTGCCCACGATTACAGCTAGCGAGCCAGTGTACGATAGTACGGGAAACATCTTAGGGGTTTGTGCCACGGATGTGGTGCTTTTAGAAGATTTAAGGAAATTTTTAGCTAGTCTGGCAATTGGCCAAACAGGTCATGCTTTCATTATGGATCGCAAAGGTTCCATGCTTTCTAGCTCCACCAATGAACCTCTGACTGTGGGCAAAGGGAAAAATGCCAAGCTGGTGATGGCGATTCAAAGCGAAGAACCCGTAGTCAGAGAAACTGCCCAATATTTGCAGCAGCATTTTGGCAGCTTCGATCGCATTGAAAGATCGCAACAAGGCGATTACCTACTCAACGGTAAGCGACAGTTCGTGCAGGTATCCCCCCTCAAGGATGGCAAAGGTATTGATTGGCTGATTGCGGTGGTGATTCCAGAAGCAGATTTTATGGCACAAATCTATGAAAACACCCAAAATACGATCGTGCTAGTTTTAATAGCCTTACTCGTCGCGATCGCGATCGGTATTCTCACTGCCCGTTGGATTACTCACCCATTATTAAAACTTGCTCAGGCATCTCAAGAAGTTGCCAGAGGTAATCTCGACCAAAAAGTTGACGCTGGCTCGATTAAGGAAATTGCTATTGTGGCTAATTCTTTCAACAGCATGACCGACAAACTCAAGGAATCCGTAAAAGCCCTACGCTTAGCTAATGAGGAGTTAGAAAATCGAGTGGAAATCCGCACGGCAGAACTACGCAAAGAAAAGGAGAGATCGGAACAGCTTTTACTCAATATTCTGCCTGCCAAAATTGCCGAGCGCTTGAAACGGGCAGAATCTCCCACAGAACATTTTGAAGAAGTGACGATTCTCTTTGCTGATATTGTTGGTTTCACCAGTCTCTCAGCCCAAATGGAACCTATGCAATTAGTTGCCGGATTGAACCAAATTTTTTCGGCTTTTGATGAGTTGACGGAAAAGTACGGTCTAGAAAAAATTAAAACCATTGGTGATGCTTACATGGTGGTGGGTGGATTGCCAATCGCCAGTGAGGATCATGCCAGGGCGATCGCGGATATGGCTTTAGAAATGCAGGATTACATGAAAACAATACCCAACAATTTAGGAAGTTCACTACAAATACGGATTGGCATTAACACTGGTCCCGTTATTGCGGGAGTGATTGGTATCAAGAAATTTATTTATGACTTGTGGGGAGATGCCGTTAATGTGGCTTCTCGCATGGAGTCTCACGGTAAACCGGGCTATATTCAGGTAACAGAGACCACATATTCTCATTTGAAAGATCTGTATGTGCTGGAACCAAGAGGTACTATTTCTATTAAGGGTCGGGGAGAAATGATTACTTACTGGTTAATCTCTCCAAAAATCTAGAAGCCGCTCAATGCTTCAATTGGGAAGATTGGTTTTGCCAAGTTTCACCTGCCTTTCTAAACGTGTTCCCTCTCTCCGAGTCTTGTCTATGATTCCATTTATTTCGACTATTCCTGTGGTGCAGCTTGCTTCGGGCGATCGGCTTTCACTGCAAGTCTATCAGTTCCAAGGTGCGATTCCCGGCAAAAAAGCTTATCTCCAATCTAACCTGCACGGCGCTGAGATTAGCGGTAATGCTGTGATTTACCAATTAATTGAGTTTTTAATGTCTTTGGACAGCAGTCAGTTAAGCGGGGAAATTTTGCTAGTTCCTGTTTGTAATCCTGTGGGTGTCAGTCAGCGATCGCACCATTTTTCCCCGGGTCGCTACAATCTTTATGATGGGGTAAATTGGAACCGAATTTTCTGGAATTTTGAAAAACAAGGGGAAGATATTCTCGGTTTTGCTAATTCTCACATTCATCTCGATGCCGATACTATCAAAGTTAATTACAGAAAAGCGATTGCTTTGAGTTTTGCCAAAGAGTTGGCAAAACTTAACGCTCCTAGTTGCCGTCCCTACAGCGAACTTTACCGATATCAGCTACAATCTTTGTGTTTGGATGCTGACTATGTGCTGGACTTGCACAGTTCTACGAATCAAAGTTTAGATTACCTTTACTGTTTTAATTCCCGCGAGGAGAGTGCAAAAGCTTTTTTGCTCGATCGCGCAATCTTGTTTGACGAGTACGATGGCGATGCTTTTGACGAGGCGTTTATCAAGCCTTGGCTGGCTTTGGAGAAGATTTTGGCCCAGTTGGGAAGTGCGATCGAGTTTGATGTGGAAGCTTGGACTTTAGAATTAGGTTCGGGGATGGAAATGAATCCCGAGTCGGTGGCGAATGGCTTGCGGGGCATCAAAAATTACTTAGCAAGTAAGGGTTTATTGAAAATAGATGGATTTCCTCTCCCCGAAACAGCGGCGCATCAAGTTATTTTCACCCCCAAGAATTCAGCGATCAAATACTACGCGCCGGCGGGCGGGATGATTCAAAATCGAGTGCAATTGGGGAGTTGTGTCAAAAAAGGGCGATGGCGTCCCGCCCCGCAAGCTACGGCTTTATCAAATTCTCAGCTTTAATAAGAATGGGGAATTTCCGAGTTTAGTGGATGTTTGTGCTGAGTCGGATGTTTTCATTTTTGATGTTTCGACCAATCAGTCAGTAAATCAAGGAGAGTATGTGTTGTCTGTGATGGCAGATTGAGTTGTGTGAAGATTGTAAGGGTTCTCGCATTCTGGCGAGAGATTTTGAGGCTAACCCCAGACTTCTAGATCCGAATGCGAGAGCCCACCCCACTGTAAATCTCAATCTACCTCTTGCAAGATACAAGTTACAGTGTCAATATGAAATCAATTACGATCTACTATTTAATAGGACTTGTTTAAATTCCGCTGCACTTTTATAATAAATTTCAGGATTGTCAATTAAAGCGCGATCGATAACTGTGGCTAGCGGTTGAGGAATCGCATAAGTGCGATCGTCCACAGGAACCGCATCAGTTTGCAACACCGCCAAAAACGGGTCTTGATCCTGCAAATTGCGCGGGGAATATCCCGTTATCATGCCATACAAACAAGCCGCCGCCGCCCAAACATCAACATCCGGTTGCGCGTACTTATAATTTACTACCTGCTGTCGCGGCATAAAATACGGCGTGCCCACAACATTACCAGTCATCGTTATATGACATAAAGCGTTGCTGCTAGGGAATAAACATCTGTATAAGCACCGAGTTATGCCCGTTTTTCTAATAATTCAATGGGTGCGTAACACTCAGTCCCGGAATTGCTATTTGTCCGCAACTTCCCCGGTGCCGTCACCTGCCGCGCTAAGCCAAAATCAATCAAAACTGCACCCCCCTTATTAAGGGGGGAAGAAGAGAAGGGGGTATTTTCTCTTACTCCCCCCCTTACCAAGGGGGGGCTGGGGGGGGTTCTTATCATAATATTTTGCGGTTTAACATCGAGGTGAGTAAATCCTTGCTGGTGAACAAAACTCAGCGCGCTTCCCACTTGTTGAATAATTGGCAAAGCTTTGGCTTCCGACAAAATGCCGTTATCTTCGAGATATTCAGCTAAGTCAATTCCGTCGATTAATTCCATCACCATGCACCACAATTCGATATTTCCCACCATTTCGGGAAACACTTCGTAAACTTGGACAACTTGGGGATGGCTGCAGCGGGCTAAAGATAAAGCTTCGTTGACAAATTTGGTTTGGTATTCGCGAAAGTTTGGTTTACCTTGAAAGTTGGCATTTAGGGTTTTGATGGCGACTAATTTGCCTTCTTTGCGGTTTTGAGCGCGGTAGGTGACAGCGAATCCGCCGCCGCCGAGGATTTCTTCGATTAGGTATTTGCCTTGGTGCAGTTGTTGTCCAGGCGGCTAGTGCCTCATGAGGGGTATGTGAGGATGTGGAGAGGATGGTTTTGATTATAGCTGAGACGGGGGGAATTTTGTTGAGTATTGTCTTGTTTCTACAGTCTTCTCGATCGCCCCTAGCCCCCTTAATAAGGGGAGAACAAGAGTTTGTAAGGTGCCCCGGTGCGGAGATTCTCGATTGTTGAGAAGATAACGCACACCGGGGCACCCTACAATTTAAGGTGACGGTTTATGGTTGAATGAAAATACCGATCGCATTATGAACTCTCGCAGCAGTTGACGGAGGTCGATCGAGCAAACTACCTCCCAAATACAAACTCGTCGAACTTCCCCCATCCAAATTTAAAGCCTCCACAGCACCCATTTGCTGCAATATCTGCGCCAGTTCTGCGAAATTTGGCCCCGCCCCGCCCGCGCGATTGTGCACCGCTACAATCAGCAAATTCCCCGCAGCAGTTCGCCCGATCGCACTTCTAATTGCTGTCTGTCGAACATACGCATCGCTAAACCCTTCCGCCTTCGCATCCAAAACCACTCGACTGTTTTGTACCAACACCGGCCCGCCGCCTAGAATGTACGGAAAACGGTTAAAATCAGCAGGAATAGTGTTAGTTTCCAGACGCAATAAAGTGCCGGGTGTGAATAGAGGGGCGATCGACAAATCCGAACGCAAAGCCAAAATATAACCGTTAGCTGGAATGGGAAAAGTTGTTGTTCCCGCCGCACCTCCGGGGGATTGGCTGACAACTATATCCCCCGCAACTGTCACAACTATTTCATTGCCAGACAACGGAGTATAAGTTGTGCCCCAATCAGAATTGTAGCGACCGATTCCCGATTGCACGTAGGCACTATTGAGATGAGAAACAGGCAAAAATTGATTTGCCGGAGTTATCAAAGTTTCTTGCAAAGTCAAACGATCGATCGCAAATTCTCCCCCATCGTTCCAGGCGATCGCCCCCCGGTTCAATATCGGCCCGGAAAGCCATTTATTGTCGCGGCGAATTGCCCCTAAAGCTAAGCGATTTATCCGATTGAAAAACCCTGCATTAATCGCCGCAGCCGCTCCCGAAACTTCTGCTGTTTGCAATAGAGGTGCAGTGCCTCGATCTATCGGTGGATTGCTGAGAATTGGTCGAAGTTTCACACCAGCTTGACGCGGATTAACTTCTAACCAAACTGCTGGAAAACGAGCAGTTCCTAAATTCTGATACTCCTGCCGCCACCGCACACCGGGAGCCCAAAGAATGTTTTTTTCTACTAACGAATCTGGCCGAATGTCGATCGCTAATCGATAGGGATTTCCCTCGCTGAAAACTTGCGGTCGCCAACCTAAAGGAATCGTTACTTTGACTCGGGTTCGATCGCCCTCTGGTTCGACTTTTAGTGATAGCAATTGTTTGCTGGTTTGAAAAGTGTCCTGAAGTAAGGCGGGATCGACTTTGGCATCGATCGCGATCGACCATTCTTGACCGATAATCTGCTGTAAAGGCGTCCTGTGCAGCGGGAGAGCCGGTTTGGTCGGGTCGTCTGGTGTTTCGAGATTTGGCGCTGCGCGGAGGCCTTGCAGTGGGATAGCGGGCTTTGTGGGGTCGTCCGGGGGGTTGGGCGTGGGTGTGGGCGACGGGCTTGGTTTATCGACAAAGTTGACTTGCCAAGGGGCGGGGCGATCGAGATCTACAACAATGCGCGAGCCCCATTCTCTTTCTGCTTGCCGAATTCCAGTCACATTTGCCGCGGGAGACGTGATTCTCAGAACATTACCATCTGCTGATATCTGCCAACCCGCAAGGGACGCAAAATCGGTAACATCTAAGTAACGATACGAGCCTGTTGCCCGCACTGCTAAGCTTTGAGCGCCGGTTAAAGATACCGAAAACCACTGCACCGGTTGTTTGGTACTGTCGGCGCTGCTAAGCAAATCCACTCCCGCACTTTGCATCAATCCAACGTCAGCAATCCCAGTTCGGAAATCCGCAGAAGTGCTGTTTGCCGGCTGCTGAGTCCAACTTAGGGGTAGAATGCGGCCGTTTAGAGACACTTGGCTGCCTTGTCTAATTCTCGAAGATGGCGGTACAGATTGAGCCAAAAACCTATATTCCGACATGGGTTGAAACCCCTGTTTCATAGCTGAAGTTTTCTCAAGAGAACTATCGGTCAATATTTCAGTCGGTTTTAACTCACATCTTGCACCATTCTCAAGAACAGGCAAGATGCCTGTGAAGCGAAGAGTAGATTTGCTTGTGGAACGGGCAAGATGCCCGTTCATAAAAGGCTTATTGACAAGGGTGCAACATCTCAATTTTAACCGACTTTCGCTATCAGCCAGGGAATTCATTCCCTGGCGGGTTCTCGAAGCATCAATCAACCCAGCCCTCTCCCCCTCTTGTGCTCTTCCGGGTTGATTCCACACTAAAGACGGGGCGATCGCCAGTACGGGTAAAATCGAGACTGACAATATTCGACGCCAATACAACAAATTACGTTTCACAGTTTCCAACTCACAATTTCAGTCCTAAACGCATGGGTATCGAGAAACCCGGAATATCCGTATGTTTTTTCTTACTAAACCCTATATTTTTGCCGATCGCTGTGATGAGCAGGAAGCTCTGGATCGGGTCTAGGTTAGTCGATGGCGCTAATTGCGCTAAAGCCCTACTACCAACTGCTCACACCGGAAGAGAAATCACAAACTCCGAACCCTCCCCGAGGGAGGAATTCACTGTTAATGTACCTCCATGTTTTTCCACAACAATTTGGTGGGCGATCGACAATCCTAATCCCGTTCCTTGACCGACAGGCTTGGTTGTGAATAAGTGGTTAAAGATGTTTTCCTTGACGGAGTCCGACATCCCCACTCCATTATCCTTAATCCGAATCAAAACCTGATTTTTAGATTCGCTCAGAACAGTTTGAACCGTGATTTGATTAGGTCGGGCTTGAATTTCACTAAAACAGCGCCCCTTATTTGACTCCTCCAGAGCGTCAATGGCAT
The DNA here is from genome assembly GCF_036702495.1 of Microcoleus sp. C2D2. Lineage (NCBI taxonomy): Bacteria > Bacillati > Cyanobacteriota > Cyanophyceae > Oscillatoriales > Microcoleaceae > Microcoleus > Microcoleus sp. C2D2. The sequence continues at coordinate 30,986 of NZ_JAUBTO010000047.1, forward strand.
TGGCCAGTATATTCATAAATACCTGGTTTAACTGTCCGGGAAAGCATTTCACGGCGGGCAAGTTACCATACTCTTTCACAATTTCAATGGCAGGGCGGAACTCGCTGGCTTTTAAACGGTGCTTGAGAATCAGCACAGTGCTGTCAATTCCATCATGAATATTGAAAGAAACTGGTCGATCGCTATCTGCCCTCGAAAACGTTCTCAAACTTGTACTGATATTGCGGATGCGATCGACTCCCTCCTTCATCGAGCCTATCAATTTCGGCAAATCTTCTCGCAAATACTCCAAGTCGATATCCTCAATTTCTGCTTCAATTTCCACTCCCGGAGCGGGAAATTTTTCTTGATACAAATCAATCAAGTTGAATAAATCCCCCACATATTCTTGAGCCGGTTGCAAATTGCCGACGATAAAGCCTACCGGATTGTTAATTTCGTGGGCTACCCCTGCGACTAAATTTCCGAGAGCAGACATCTTCTCATTCTGTATCAGTTGCAGTTGCATCTGCTTGAGATTGTTGATATACTGCTCTAGTTTTTGGGCATCATCCCGAGATTGTTGATAAAGCTGTTGAGATTCCTGATACAAGCGGGCGTTTTCCAGCGAGATCGCAGCTTGGGAGCAGAGGATGTTGAGGAGGGCGACGCGATCGCCAGTGAATGCCCCCCTTGTCAGATTATTTTCCAAATACAGAATTGCCATCAATTTGCCTTGATGGAGAATCGGAGTACATAGGATGCTCTTAGGTTGCTGCTGCATCATATAGGGGTCAGAAGCAAATATTAATTCTGTCGTGACATCATCGAAAACTAGGGTTGTCTGGATGCGTTTGATGTAATTAATGACAGTCTGGGGAATTGATTGGCTCTCCTCGATCGCAATTGTTTCTTGCAGAAGACAGCCTTGGCGATCGCTACAGTGGACAGCGATTTTCCAGTTCTCCTCTTCTTTTAAAATCAATACTCCTGTTTGAGCCCCTGCATTCTGAATCGCCACTTCCATCAGGGTAGTGAGCAATTGTTCAAACTTTATTTCGCTAGACAGAGCTTGATAAGCTTTGATAACTGTTGGTAAATCTATTACTGTGCTACTCGTAGTCCCAGTAATTGTTTGATTTCTGGTAGAAGATAAGGTGTCATGGGAGGTGGTTCCTGCCTCGAACAAACGACCTTGATTCTGTTGCAAAATAGGAGCAAGCAATTGAGGATAGCATTGTTCTAAGCTATCAATCTTCGCTTTAGCCCCCCAACGAGAGTAGGAATAGTAGGCATCAATTAGATAAAGTTGAGCCATTTTTTCTTTCCCCCACTGTAAATAAAATTTGGCAGCCAGCTCGTTTGCTAAAGCTTCTTCATTGACGTATTTGTTTTCTTTAGCGAGAGCGATCGCTTTGTCGTACATCTCGATCGCTTCTATTTTTTGGTCTAAAACCCGATGCCGTTCTGCCTCCACTAGACAGAATTTATGCAGATGATTCATGGGGGCATGATGCGCCCATTTCTGCATTTTTTCTTGATTAGCTTGTACTCGGTCAAGAATGCCCTGTTGCTCTGACTGTGGAGTATCATAATATACCGCCAACCACACCAAAGAATCGTAGAAATAGAAGATAGCAACAACTGGCATTCCTACCACTGCATCTAAATACTTCTCTGCTATAGCGATATTCTCAATCGCTTCTGAGTAATTTTCAAACCAATAACAAAGTAAAAGTTTGTTTAAATATATGTATGCAACTCCCACTTTATCGTTCGCTTGCTGGTAAAATGGCAACTTCATCTGCTCATCGCAGGCTTCACCCTTGAGAAGGCAGTAATTCTCACTTTTTCCCAGCAAATTCAAGATAGCCTGCCAATAGATTTCTATATAATTAAGCGCTGTTTCTTGCTTGATTTTATGAATAGCGTTTCTGTTTCTTGCTATCTCTCTTTCAAGGACAGTCAGTTCTTTGCCACTATAGTAAGCTGAACAGGAGTACTGTAATAAATTATAGCCTGCATATTCTAAATCTCCTGCCTCCATTCCGCTAGAGTAAGCTGACACCAAAGGCTCTAAGGTTTCTCTGAGATGCTCTTTGCAATGTCGGATAAATAAATTTACTATGAAAGCTGTCTTGGCTTTGATTTCTTGAGAATTTAACTTTGACACTAGACTTAAAGCCAATTGACCGAACTGATAACCTGAATCAATATCTTCCACAACTCCACAAAGAAGAAAACCATAATTGGCGTAAGCAAAGGGAGAAACAGAAGCATTCCCATATTGGACGGATAATTGTACTTGTTTGCACACCGTCAAAGGCAACAGTGCAGGAGCAGCAATGTATGCAGGAGCAAAGATACTTGATAAAAGTCTCATAGCTGCTAGTTTATAGGAATCGCTCATTTGAGGCAGGTCAACTAAATCCTCAATTCGCAAGCCATTCAAAATTGACGCAGTTTCCCCTAGTGCCTGCCCAATATCTGACGAGTTTGGCTCCGAGGGAAACTCTACCCCCAACTGCTTTAAAACTTGTAGTCCCGTATTTAGTGCTTCCTGTAGATTATTTTGCGCCATATAAGCTTGCATCTGTACTTCATATACCTTCACTTTATCCAGCAGCGTTTTGGCGCAATTTTCCACGACTGCTGCTAATTTTTTCATCTGGTCAAAGTCACCGCTGAGATATGCCGCTTCTGCTGCTTTTGTAAACAGCGCTAATGTTAGTTCGTATTGATTCTGCCAACAATTTTCTGTCAGTAATTGCCTACCAACATTGAAGCATTCAACCGCAGCAGCATAAGCGGTAGCAGCTTTGGCTTTCTTTCCAGCAACCAGATTCAACCGTGCTAATTGCTCCCGTTGTGCCTCCTGAGTAATTAGCTCAACTCCCACATTTAAGTGGTTGACAATATCAAAAATTCTTTCTTCTCGATCTGCTTCTGGCGTATTGTCTAACAGCAGTTGACCGATTTTTAAGTGAGTCGATCGCTTTTGCTCTTCGGGAATCAGGGAATAGGCTGCTTGTTGCACCCGATCGTGTAAAAACTTATATTTGGGTAATTGCTCATGGGTAATTGGTAATTGGTCAGATTCCTTCCCATTACCGATTACCGAGTTGCTATTCCCCTCCGCTTGATAAAACTTATAAACTTCGCTAATGGGTAAAATTAGCCCTTCTTGTAGTGCCTTCCATAAAGCGGATGCGGTTTCTACTGGCGAATTTTCATCAACAATTGCTAACGTCGCCAAATCGAACTGATTGCCAATACAAGCAGCTAACTTTAAAACGGACTGTGTCCTGGTTGGCAACTTTCGCAACTGAAGTGCCATGAATGCTACTACATCATCCGTTAGTGCCAAGGTTCGCACTCGGGCAATATCGCACTGCCAATACCGAGCTTCAAAATTAAATTCAATTAGCCCATCTTCATGCAAAGATTTGAGGAATTGTGTGCTGAAAAATGGATTGCCTTGGGTTTTTTGATAAACGAGCTCTGTCAAAGGCAGAGCCAAGGCTGTAGAACAATCTAGAGTATCGGCAACTAAACAATTTAGGTCTGCTTGAGCTAGCGGAGCTAAGGTAATAGTGTTGACTTTTGCTTCACCTTTTTGAATCTCTGCTAACCTCAGCATTAATGGATGTGCTGGAAAAACTTCGTTATCCCGATAAGCTCCAATTAATAAGAGATAGCGGTTATCATTAGCACTTATTAACAGTTTAATTAAGTTTAACGACGCTAAGTCTGCCCATTGCAAATCATCCAAAAAAATTACTAAAGAATGTTCTTTTGTTGTGAAAACTTGAATGAATTTTTCAAACAACAGATTGAAGCGATTTTGAGCTGCACTGCCCGAAATTTCTGGAACGGGCGGTTGCTGTCCGATAATACGTTCTAGTTCGGGAATGACTTCAATTATCGCTTGAGCGCTATCGCCCAAAGCTGCCAAAATTTCTAACTTCCATTCTTCAACTTTAGCATCTGTTTCCGATAGTAATTGTCCCATTAAATCGCGAAAAGCTTGGACAAATGCTGAAAAAGGGAGGTTGCGTTGGAATTGGTCGAATTTACCTTTAATAAAGTATCCTCGCTGTCTGACAATTGGTTTGTGAACTTCGTTGACAACAGCGGTTTTGCCAATGCCTGAGAAACCCGCAACGAGCATCATTTCGGCGCTGCCGGCACTCACGCGCTCAAACGCCTCTAGCAGGGAGAATACTTCGCTTTCCCGACCGTACAACTTTTCTGGGATGATAAAGCGATCGCACAAATCTCGCTCCCCTATTTTAAAGTTAGTCAGCGCCCCTGTCTCTTGCCACTCGGATAAACAAGTTTCCAAATCGTACTTGAGTCCGATCGCACTTTGATAGCGATTTTCAGCATTCTTCGCCATCAGTTTGCTAACAATTTCAGACAGCACCAGTGGAACGCTTTTGTTGAGGTGATGGACTGGGATAGGCTGCTTGGCAAGGTGACAGTGTACTAACTCTATCGGATCGTCGGTTTGGAAAGGCAACTGTCTCGCCAGCAGTTCGTAGAATGTGACTCCCAGAGAGTAGAAATCCGTGCGGTAATCAATGCCTCGGTTCATTCGCCCAGTTTGTTCTGGAGATATGTAAGGTAAGGTGCCTTCGAGGACGTTGGGATTTTGTATTTCTTGGGTTTCGCGCGGCAACAGGGAAGCGATGCTGAAGTCAATCAGCTTGACTTCTTTGGTGGTGGGGTTAATTAGAATGTTGGCGGGTTTGAGGTCTTTATGGATGACGTGGTGGCGATAAAGTCCGTCGAGGGAGTTGGCAATTTGAATTGCCATAGGAAGAAACTCGCTAATGGGCAACCCTTCTAGGGGCTCCTTGCTAGCTTCTGCTAGAAGATCGAGATAGCTACTTAAGGAAATTCCGCCAAAGTCTTCCATCACCAGAGCATAGTGGTTCTGGTAAGTCTCCAGGCTGTATGCTTTAACACTGCCGGGGATATCTAAGTTTTTAGCAATGACGTACTGGTTGCGGAAGTTAACCAGTTCGTTGAAGCGGGGAAAGTCATTTCGCAGCACTTTGATCGCGACTGGCTGCCCATTTGAACACCTAAGGCCGCGATACACTAAAGTTCTCGTACCTACGTATATTTGCTCGTTAATGTGATATCCTAGTAAAACATTTGTTGTAGCCATATCTACGTATTCCTACTGCTTCTGTCAAGCCTAAAGTTTGTTTTAGTTGATATCTACTATTGTGCCTCTATCTGCGGTTCTATTCATTAATTTCATTTTTCTTAACATATTTTGAACAAGAAATTATGAAAGAGCGATTTAAAAAAGCCGACTTAATATTTTATGTAAGAGCTGTTGATACTTCAGTTGACACTAAGTATAAAATGACTCCGCGAACGCTGATTGAAGGACAGCAGTTCATTGAAGAGGCAGTTAAGAAGCTCATGAATAGGCGTGGCATCATTATGGGAGGATTTTTGACACTCTGGATCCTCAAGAAACTGAGATTCTTGATTCCAAGAGGCGACTTGCTGATACAGGATTTCTCCAGCCTCAGTAGAGGTCATCTATCCACCAGCATTTAGGGTGTTACTCCAAGTTCCCCTATGCCCTACGCTACGCATCCTCTCCTGGAGAGGATATTTCTAGCTGCCTTACGATCGCGATCTCAAACACACTGTCCGTCAAGCTTTATTAACAGCAGTAAACTGTTGTTGTTTCCGGTAATTTTTAAATTATATAACTATATGACTAAGCTTAATTTGTGAGCTACGAGAAATTTATGATGACATGAACCAGATCAATATAGGGCACTTAATTTCAATATTTTAATTAAAAATTAACTTTTGACTGAATTCCCCCGTGTTCCTTGCATCGAGCAGACTAAAGTCTCGCTCGTTTTCCGCTTACATTCTTTTATAAAAAATAGAAATGAAATGTCCCAAAAGCCAATCAACTTAAATCGGTAAGAACGGCAACTTTTGAGCTTAGGACTTACGCACCGAGGCTCAGAAACCGGGTTTTTTTACGAAAAAACTTGGTTGTGACCCCAGACTCAGTAAAAAACCCGGTTTCTTTGGTATGTGTGCGTCCAGGACTGAGCTAAACAAAATTACCAATGCCAAGTTTTTGGGTGCGGTCAAAAAGGCTGCGCTGGCCGGCACCAGATGCTCCAAATGTGTCAGAAATCCTTGAAATAGGCTTCATTGATGAGTTACAAACGTTTTTGGGTAAAAAAATACTAATTAGGGTTGCGGATAACTGTCAACCTTTTTCGGCCAGGCCTCTTAGCCTGGGTTTTGGGCGATCGCTTACAAGACTTGCGCGCAAACTCTGACTGTAAGCGGTGAAATTTTATCAATTTCTTGATACACTTGATGTTCCAGCTTGATAGTTGACTTCACAATAAGACAGGTTCCACGAGTTGTGAACCGCGCTGCTACATTGCACCTACCGACTGACCGGGCAGGTGGCTTTTGTGTCTGCGGGCGCGGACGAAAGCAACTCAGCAGCGCAGCAAGCAAAATAAAGCTAAAGTCAATATCTACCTGTGTTTGCTGCAAGGCTACCCTTGCGGACTCAGGAAAAAAACAGACAAAAAACTCGTGAAGCGCAGCTATCCCCTAGGGAATCGCCTGCAATGTATCTAGTCTCCGGGCGGCGATCGCCTGCTGAATCACTGCTTTTTAACAGCAGGGTATTCTAGGAGACATCTCCGAGACGATGCGAGCGAGATAATTTAAAATCTGCAAACAGGGCTTCAGTGCTAAGTACAGGCAGCATAGACGTAAATTTTTATCAAATCAGCTTTCAATACGCTGTTTTAAAGTTTACCAGGCTCCCACCGCTCGGCAGCCTTCTCTCCGAGCTATAAAAACGCATCAACCACACAATCACGGAAATAACATTCAATCAACATGGGTAATACGATCGATCCAAACAGAAACGTGCATCAGACTGAGCGAGGAACACCCTATGCCGGCCAAAGCTGGTTAGTGGAAGAAAGAGATGCCTGCGGTGTGGGCTTTATTGCCAACCAAAGCGGCGAAGCTACCCACTCGATTATTCAAAAAGCGCTCCCAGCTTTAACTTGTCTGGAACATCGCGGCGGTTGCAGCGCCGACCGAGATTCCGGCGACGGTGCGGGTTTGATGACCGCGATTCCTTGGGAATTGCTGGATACTTGGTTTGCCGAACAGGGAATTGTGCCTCCCGCACGGGAAAACTGCGGCGTGGGAATGCTGTTTCTGTCTCAAGATAAATTTCAAGCGACTATAGCGCGGCAGGTGGTTGAGCAAGTTCTGGCCGATCGCGGGCTGAAACTTTGGGGATGGCGCCAAGTTCCCATTGTACCGTCGGTTTTGGGCGAGCAAGCGCTAGAAAATCAACCTCACATCGAACAAGTAATTGTCAGTTCACCGCACTTAGCCGGAGACGAACTCGACAGACACCTATTTCTGGCGCGCCGCACGATCGGACACGCCCTGTCAAATCGCCCCAACTTCACCCGCCGAGACTTTTATACTTGCTCTTTTTCCTGCCGCACGATCGTCTATAAAGGCATGGTGCGATCGGCCGTACTGGCAGAATTTTACGAAGACCTGAAAAATCCCGCTTATAAAAGCTCCTTTGCCGTCTATCACCGGCGCTTCAGCACCAACACGATGCCCCGCTGGCACTTAGCCCAGCCGATGCGCTTGCTGGGACACAACGGAGAAATTAACACGCTGTTGGGCAATATTACCTGGATGAAGGCGCGGCAAGCCAATTTATCTCACCCGAATTGGAGTCAAGCGGACATCGACACGTTCAACCCAATTGTCAAATCCGAAAGCAGCGATTCGGCAAACTTGGACAATGTGATGGAGTTGTTGGTGCACTCGGGCCGCACTCCCCTAGAATCCCTGACAATTATGGTACCCGAAGCCTACAAAAATCAGCCGGATTTGGCTCCCTACCCCGAAATTGTCGATTTTTACGAGTATTACAGCGGCATTCAAGAACCTTGGGACGGCCCGGCACTGCTGGTGTTCAGCGACGGCAAACAAGTAGGTGCTACGCTCGATCGCAACGGTTTGCGGCCGGCCCGCTACTGCATTACTAAAGACGGTTTGGTAATTGTGGCTTCCGAAGCGGGAGTTGTCGATATTCCCGAAGCAGATATTGTCGAAAAAGGCCGTTTGGGGCCAGGACAAATGATTGCAGTTGACCTGCAAACTCAAGAAATTCTCAAAAATTGGCAACTCAAGCAGCGCATTGCTAAGCGGCACCCCTACGGCGAATGGCTGAAACAAAACCGCGAAATCTTGCAGCCGCAGCCTTTTGCGGAAACAGCAACCCTCGACTCGCAAACGCTGTTGGCAACCCAAACTGCTTTCGGCTACACAGCAGAAGATTTGGACATGGTGATCGTCGAGATGGCGAGTTCTGGCAAAGAACCGACTTTCTGCATGGGCGATGACGTTCCTTTGGCTGTGTTGTCAGAAAAGCCTCAGTTGCTGTACAACTATTTCAAACAGCGGTTCGCTCAAGTGACAAATCCGCCGATCGACCCCCTGCGCGAGGGAATGGTGATGTCGCTGACGATGAGTGTGGGCCTGCGGGGCAATTTACTGCAAGCAGTGCCGGAAAATGCCAAGCGGCTGAAAATTGATTCCCCCGTACTCAACGACGCTGAACTGTCTTTCTTGAAAGATCAAAAGTCTTTCCCCGCAACCGAATTGTCAACGCTTTACAAAATTGCTGCCGGGCCTGGCGGTTTGAAAAGCGCAGTCGAGCAACTTTGTCAAGAGGCGGCTGCTTCGGTGCGCGAGGGTTCGAGAATTCTGATTTTGACCGATCGAGTCTCGAAGGCAGAAGGCGGATCTTCTGCTGTTGGACTGAGTGCAGAATGCACTTATATTCCGCCCTTCCTGGCAGTTGGTGCGGTTCACCACCACTTAATTAGCGTCGGGCTGCGGATGCAAACTTCGCTAGTTGTCGATACCGCCCAATGTTGGAGCACTCACCACTTCGCTTGTTTGCTCGGTTACGGGGCGGTGGCTGTTTGCCCTTACCTTGCCTTGGAAAGCGTGCGCGCCTGGTGGTCTGACACTAAGACTCAAAATTTGATGCAGCACGGCAAAATTCCCAATATTACTGTGACGCAGGCTCAAGCTAGATACCGCACAGCGGTGGAAAATGGGCTGCTGAAGATTCTGTCGAAAATGGGGATTTCGCTGCTGTCTAGCTATCAGGGGGCGCAAATCTTTGAGGCGATCGGCATTGGCGGTGATTTGCTCGATTTGGGTTTCAAAGGCACGGTTTCTCGGATCGGCGGTTTGAGTGTGGCGGAACTGGCTAACGAGGTAATGTCTTTCCACAGTCAGGCTTTCCCAGAATTGGTTCTCAAAAAGCTGGAAAATTACGGCTTCGTGCAGTACCGCCGGGGCGGTGAATATCACATGAACAGCCCGGAAATGGCGAAGGCTTTGCACAAGGCTGTGACTACTTTTAAGGCTCAGACTAACGGTAACGGCAATGGGGCCGAACCAAAAATGGAACCAATTGGTTCCAAAAATTCTGAAACGGCTTACGATCACTACGAGGTTTACAAGAAACAGCTCGAAAACCGCCCGGTAACGGCTTTGCGGGATTTGCTGGATTTTGTGAGCGATCGCCCTCCCATGGCGATCGAAGATGTAGAATCTGTAGCAGATATTGTCAAGCGGTTCGCCACCGGCGGTATGTCCCTCGGCGCTTTGTCCCCGGAAGCCCACGAAACGCTAGCGATTGCGATGAACCGCATCGGCGGCAAATCCAACTCCGGCGAAGGCGGCGAAGACCCGGTGCGCTACAAAGTGCTAAACGATGTGAGCGCGGCGGGTTTCTCACAAACGCTACCTCACTTGAAAGGTTTGCAGAACGGCGATACAGCTTCTTCATCCATCAAACAAGTAGCTTCGGGACGCTTCGGGGTGACTCCCGAGTACCTGATGAACGCCCAACAAATCGAAATTAAAATCGCACAAGGTGCGAAACCGGGTGAAGGCGGTCAATTGCCTGGGGCGAAAGTGAGCGAGTACATTGCTTATTTGCGCCGGTCGAAACCGGGTGTGACGCTGATTTCGCCTCCTCCTCACCACGACATTTATTCGATCGAGGATTTGGCGCAGTTGATTTTTGACTTGCACCAAATCAATCCGCAAGCAGGAGTTTCGGTGAAGTTGGTGTCGGAAGTCGGCATCGGGACTGTGGCCGCCGGTGTCGCCAAGGCAAATGCTGATGTGATTCAAATTTCCGGCCACGATGGCGGCACCGGTGCTTCGCCATTGAGTTCGATTAAGCACGCAGGTTCTCCGTGGGAACTCGGTTTGACAGAAGTTCACCGGGTGCTGATGGAAAATAAGTTGCGCGATCGAGTTTTGCTGCGCGTTGACGGTGGCTTTAAAAGCGGCTGGGACGTGGTTGTAGGCGCTTTGATGGGCGGCGAAGAGTACGGTTTCGGCACGGTGGCAATGATTGCAGAAGGCTGTATTATGGCTCGCGTTTGCCACATGAATACTTGTCCGGTGGGGGTGACAACTCAACAAGAACACTTGCGGAAACGGTTCCCCGGTACGCCGGAACACGTTGTTAATTTCTTCTATTTCGTAGCACAAGAAGTGCGGAGTTTGCTGGCGAAATTGGGTTATAAGTCGATCGCAGATATCATCGGCCGCGCGGATTTGCTGACAATGCGCGATGGGGTGAAATTAACTAAAACTCAAGCGATTAATTTGGATTGTTTGATTAAGTTACCGGATACTAAGAGCGATCGATCTTTCTTGGTGCACGAACCCGTCCACAGCAACGGCCCGGTTTTGGATGACGGTTTGCTGGCGGATGCTGAGATTCAAAGTGCGATCGCCAATCACGGCACTGTTAGCAAGAGTGTAAAATTGGTGAATACCGATCGCACTGTGGGAGCGCGTTTGGCAGGTGCGATCGCACAGCAACACGGCAACACGGGCTTTAGCGGTCAAATCACCCTTAATTGCACTGGTAGCGCGGGCCAAAGCTTCGGCGCGTTCAATTTGCCGGGGATGACGCTGGTACTGTCGGGCCAAGCCAATGACTACGTTGGTAAAGGAATGCACGGCGGCGAAATCGCGATCGCACCGCCGGCTGGTGCGACTTATGATGCTTCCGAAAATGCGATCGTCGGTAACACTTGTTTGTACGGTGCGACGGGGGGAACTCTGTTGGCTGCGGGTAAGGCTGGCGAACGGTTTGCGGTGCGCAACTCGATGGCGAAAGCTGTGATTGAGGGTGCGGGCGATCACTGCTGCGAGTACATGACTGGCGGCGCGATCGTCGTGTTGGGAAAAGTCGGCCGCAACGTCGGCGCTGGAATGACTGGCGGCTTGGCTTATTTCCTCGATGAAGATGGCAGTTTCCCGGCTCACGTCAACGGGGAGATTGTGAAGATGCAGCGCGTTTGTACGGCGGCTGGGGAGGCGCAGTTGAAGGAGTTGATTGAGGCTCAGTGCGATCGAACTGGCAGCAAGAAAGCTGAGAAGATTTTAGCAAATTGGTCGGAATATTTGCCTAAGTTCTGGCAAGTTGTGCCGCCGAGTGAAGCGAATTCGCCGGAGGCTTCGGAACAAAAGATTGCTGTGGAAGTTTAATTTTGCAGTTGGTTAAATAGATGAGGGGCGACGCGAGTTGCCCCTTTTTTAATTTACTTAATATCATGTCCGGTCGAGCGACCGCGATTTTTGTAGGGGCGGGTTCACCCACAATACCTGCCAATAATTGACCATCTCAAAAACCCGCCCCGACCGGGATATTATGGTTAATCGATCGGACATGATATAAGTTGCAAATTATTAATAATTGCTATTTTTTACAGCCCGTTCTCGAACCCAACGCTCTAATAATGGCACTTCAAAAACATAACCATTATCTGTTTGCTCAATCACATGATATCGTTTCAATCGCCTGATTGCCGCATCTGTTAAATCTTGTACATTGCCCGGAGCTAAGCCATTGGCTAATTCTAACAGGAATTCTTGTCCGGCGATTATTTCTGCGGGATTATTACCTGTAAATTCTGTCCAGACATTGGTAAAATAAGGTTCGCCGTTGGTGAAAGCTTCAGGAATCGCAGCTTGCAATAAATCTGGTGTTACCAATTGAGTATGATTTAAGTTTGCCTGAGTGACAAGAGCAGAGCCAAGGAGTTGCAGCAGGTAGGGCTGACAGCGAGTCAGTTGAATAATGTCGTCAACAATACCTCGATCGTAACGCAGGGCGAATTCTGGGTCAGGATCAGTTAGTAAACTTTCGGCTTCATCGGGTTCTAGATAAGTCATTTCTAGGGGGACAACGCTGATAAAATAGCTGCTCCAGTTGGGGCCGAGTTCGTCTAGAGTTTGGAGGCCAGAGAAGAGAAAAGCTAGGGAATCATAGTGCTGAATCAGGTGGCGGAGTTCGTCAAATAAGTTGATACTTAAGCGTTTTTCCTTGATAGCAGTGCCAATTTTTTCAAATTCATCAAGGTTGAGGAGAAGGCGTCGTTCTCCAAGTCTGGGAATTGCTTGTTCGAGCCAATCTTCTAAGGCAATATAAGGAGTTTCCAGAAAGTCTTTGCGTGTGGGAATAATTGGTAATTCGATGCCTTGACAGCGACTATCGCGGTGGATGGCACGAATTAATCCTTGACAAAATGCAGCTTCATCTGTAGTTATAGCCGAACTTTGTAAATCTACGTAAACGGGGAGTAATCTACTGGGTAAGAGGCGGGGTAAGTTATACAGAAATGAGGTTTTGCCACAGCGTCGGGGACCGTGTAAAACGAGGGTGGGACGATTGCGATCGAGAATTAAGCGGAATATTTGATCGGCAAAGGTTTGGCGCCCTCTGAACAGGTTAGCACGGTCAGATAGCAGTGGATTGCCGTATTGGAAGGGGTTAAGTAGTTCATCTTGAGATTGTTTCTGCTGTTCTTCCAACTCTAGCTCGATTACTCGTCGCCACCTTACTAAAACTGGTTGCCAGCGTTTTATTGCCCGTGTTGTGAGTCCTAATTCAGGCAGTTGTACCTGTAATCTGAGCAGATAAGTGAGGATTGGCTCTAAGGCGCGTTTGCGTATACGAATGTTTCCTGCTTTTAAGGCAGCATCCACATCTTTAGCAACTGTTTGCAGGCGTGGCAATAGTTTATTGATGTCTGTACCATCTTCTATATCAAATGGCCAATTATTTGCGAAATAGCTGGTCAAAATGCCTGCCATAACACTGCCAACAATACTTCCAATAATTGTTTCTATCAGCCGGGTACTTAGAATAAAAACAACACCTGTTATTATGCTACCTAAAACACTTGTAAAAATGAACAATCCGCGAAATATAGAGTTATTATTTGAGGATAATTTTTGTAGAAACTCTGTGTTTCTTACTAGATTTCGGCTTTGATAGAATGTTGGTGCTAGTAAAGGTAAAAATGGATGTTCGGGTGTGGCTATGGCGATGAGTTCCGAAATATTTTCAATTGCCGTTAATTGATCTGTAATAATTTGAGGTAATGCCACTTTAATCGTAACTTTCAAGCCTGGTAGCGGTGATGCTTGCATTTTCTGAAAAGTTGCCAGTGTTGCTGAGCCATCAGTGCGGAAGGCGGCAGCTAAGATGCGATCGTGATTAACGAGAGGCATCCAAAGCAACTCGGTGGTGTAAGGGGGTAGTAAGTAAAGTAATCGCACAGGATTGCGATCCTCGAAAGGTTGTACTAAAAGGATTGCTAGTACAGAGTCGATTAGTGTGAGGATTAAATAGTCTGGTAGTCGGTAGTAACTCATCAAAGTTACTGGCACTGCTAAAATTGATACCCAGCCCTGATGCTCGAAGCCTAAAGCTGTTAGGGTGACTGCCGTAATTATTGCTAACCAATTTTGCATGATTGGGGAGAGACTGGCAGCAATTAGCCAGCACATTAGCAAAAAGAGAGGCAAAGGTAAAATTGCAATCCTTCCGACTACGCCTGCCACAACGCCTCCCACGACACCTGCCACGACGCCTGCCACGATGCTTCCCACGATGTTTAGTACGAGGTTTCTTACGATCGTCATGATGCTGATGCTTCTCACGAGGTCTGGCACGATGTTTATCAGAATTCCTGTCAAAACCCTTATCACGACAGCCGCCACGACGCCTCCCACGACGCCTCCCACGACGACCGTTGCGAGACCTCCCACGACGCCTCCCACGACGACTGTCGAGAGGCCTCCCACGACACCTCCTGCGACGACTGCCACCATGCTTCCCATGATGCGTCCCATGACAAATAACATCATGGAGTCGCTCCTTTCGACTTCATCGCTATAAACAAATATCAACAGTAATAAGCCGATCAATGCAGTGGCAGCCAGAGCAAAATACCAATTCTGTGTCGCCAACCAACTTCCTAACCATGTACTTAGTGTTCCGCCGACCGCGATGACATTGCGAGCTAAAAAAAGGCGCTTTCTATTTAGCAGCCACGCACAAAACAACGTGGTAATAATTAAAGCCAATATGCCGAAAAATAGACCACTTGCTAGTTGGGAAAATGGAGGTAAAATACTACTTACCTGAGCCAGTACAATTAGAGAAACTTGAGGATTTATCAGATAAACCAAATCAACCAGTAGTAGTAGATGCAAGCCCATTGATAAGCAGAAGGAGCCAATGCTATAAGCAGTCGCGATCGCTCCCAACAGCAAGAGCAAATCGAGGGCTTGACCGTGCAATGCAATTCCCGAAATCAGCGGTAAACTAAACAAAAATATCAGCAGTAAAAACTGACCAATAAAGCGATTATTTCCCAAAAGTAAAATATCCCTGGAATGTGTATCCGATCGCAATCCATCCTTTTCCTCAGCAGGAGCCCACTCATTCATCCGCTGCTGAAGCCTTGAAGGACAAAACATTGCCCAGTACCACAACTCCCAAGTCTCCCGCAGAAACCTCTTCATCGCTGATTCCTCACAAACTCTGCAAAAGCACTGCTAAATAATCCACCATCCGATCGCAACAAACCGTGATGTTTGAGGCTATCAACTACAGCATCAGATTGAGTTGAAATCTTACCACTAGCATTTTTCATAATTTGACGTTCCGGTGGAGTCAAATCATCCCAAAGTTCTTTAAAGCGGGGAGTTGCTTGGTAAAAAAACTTAGTCCGTGCTTCTTCGTAATCCCCGTACTGCCAAAACATTGATGCTGCCATTTGGACATAAAAAGGCAAACCGCCAGTAAGTTCATCAATCCAGTCGATTAACTGATCGGGTACAACATCCATTTTACCGCTTTGGATAAACCCATCTTTAACTAAACTACGCCAAGATTCCTCCTCCAATGCACCCAAAATTTCCGTACTAAAAAGATTGGGAAAATTCGATGTAGGAAAACGAGTTTTCCAATCTTCGCTCAAGGGACGCTTACTGGCAATTACCATCGCCAACATACCCGCAGAAGCTTTGGAACGCCAATCTTCTCCCCACTCCTGAAATAGTTCTAAACGTCGGGTAATTCCTTCAAACTCATCTAGGATCACAATCAAGCGATCGCCCTGTTCTTGCAGGCGTATCAAGCCATCTTCCACCTCAAAAGGATCGTCATTAACATCCTGCCTCCAAGGTTCAGTTCCTATTTGTTTGAAAATCTCCCGCCGCAGTCCCTCAGTGATGCCTTCTGGCGTGTGAAATTTGGGAGATTGTAAATCTAAATTCACAATTAATGGTTTTTGTTTAGGTTGACAAAACCTTTCGGTACGTTCTGTAATCAACCGCAATATGGAAGATTTGCCATTGCGTCGCATTCCTACTATATTGATGCTCTCAGAACTAATACCACCAATTCGGCTTTTTACCTCTAAAATAGCTTTTTTCCGTCCATAAAAGCGTTCTGGCGAGACTGAGCTGCCGTAGCCAAAGGGATTGCTATCTGTTTTTTTTGAATTGTTTTGATGAAACCGCTGATTGAGTTCTGCTAGTTCAGGAAATTGGGCAAAAATTATACTTACAGGTACGGCTCGCCCTCCTAAATCACTAAAATCGCCGCGAGAAAGATTCATAATTCCACAAACTTTTCCGGTGCGTTGATTGAGTAATGGTGAACCGCTAGTTCCAGGTTTTGCCTGTCCTCCTTTCAATTTGTATAGTGGCGAATTGTTTTTGATGCTTTCACCTTCATACTTAAAGGTAGCAGAATCACCCTCGGAATAATCTTGGGGATAGCCATAGCTAAATAAGTCATCGCTCAATTCAGGAGATGACCAGTCAAAATTGATACAAGGATGATCTAAATCGGGAAAATTCAACTTTAATATTGCTACATCTAGATGCTTTTCTAGTGGAATATTTTCAAGACTAGCAATGTATTGCTGATTTTTGTATGGCCAGAATACATTGATTTTTTCACGATTAGCTGATTTAACGACATGAGCGCAGGTGAGAATTCGTTGTGGGGCAACAAAAAAACCAGTTCCATGACCACCGGGAACGCTCACTCGCAGGGTGCATTGTTGTAAGAGTTTAGTGATATGTGTCATATTTGGGTGTTAGCAATTAGTCACTCTATGCAATGGAGATATCACGACAGGGTAGTGCCGTTTCCCTACAATTAATCTGGCGATAGTTACATCTCTCGCTAGTGCGAAGGCTGGGAACCCTCACCCGTGCTACGATTATTTTGGGGTAGGGAAACGGCATTGCCGTGTCCTCTGCTGCCTTGGAATTACTTGCTCCATTCTAAAGTAATTTCAAGGTTAGCTTTGCTAGAACCTTTGACAATTAATGTTGTAATTTGTCCAGATTCAATGGCAATCTCTAAGCCAAACTTAATGGTGGCTTTATCTGGTTTGACTTCTTGCAAAACTCCTGAGAGTTCTTTCGCAATTGCCTTGATGGCATCTGTTGCTTCTTTGAAAGGTCGGTTGCCAAAAGCGATTTCCTGGTCGCCAATTGGTGTGGCTTCGACTCTGACAATTGTGCCGTCAGAGAGTTCTAGGGGAATAATTGTTGTTTGTTCCATGCTTTTGCCTGCTTTGCTGTTGATTTTAGATAAATTATTCTCTAGGATAAGCTTTTTTTCCTAAAATTGCTACTATGATTGCACTTCGGGACGGGCAAGATGCCCATCCCACAAGAGTTAAAATTAGTCCTGGAGGCAGGGGTGCTCAGAAACCGGGTTTTGGCGAAAATACTTCGTTACACTATGGACATATGATCGTTGTGACGAATTCTAGGCAACAGCAAGTCACCTCAAGCTACTCCGTCACCCAACCCCGGCGGTGTTACGCAATGCAAGAAAAATACGGCTGGCGACTGCTACGAATCAAACCTACAAAAGACTCAATCCTCAAATACTCCTGCATATTGGAAGGTGAAACCAGTTTTCCGAACTACATGGATAAAGACGAGGAGGATTAACAAAGAAGTCTTGACAAACTGTTCGACATAAACTTTATACTGATCGATTAAAATGTATTCTCGAAACTCAGGAATCGATCGATAATAATCAAACTTATCCCCTCGATCGTAATTTTTCGTACTTTTTGACAAAACTTCAACAATCATCAAAGGATTAATTATTGTAGCTGTGCGATCGTCTAAAAGCACTGGTTCGCCTTTAACCGCCATCACATCTGGATAAGTATACAGATGATAGCGCGGTATCGACAACCGTAAGTCACCGATAAAAACCTTATAGTTTTGCCCCTTCAGAGCAAATTTTAAATGAGCCTAAAAATTGCCCGCAATATCATTATGATTTGGAGTACCACCAGTCATAATAACTATCTCGCCATCAATATATTCACTTGGGGACTCTGCCACTTCCTCTAGTGCAAAATATTCCTCTGGCGAGTAGAGTTTTTGAGTTTGGGTTAACTTAGTTTATATCCTCAACAGCCGTTCATTTTATTTTAATTAAAAGTACACCAATTTTATCAAATTTGCATCGGGTCAGGGTGCGATCGCACTGGTATCAAATCAGTTATACTCAAAGGTCGATCGCACCCTGACCCCTCACCAAAGCGTCTGAAGCGCAGCTATCGGGTTCTTAATCCCTCGCTCAAGAGTCAAAAACGCCCCCTCTAAAGATGAGCTTGCTCTCATTTACTTTGCATATTGTAATTATTAATAAAAGCTATCATTTTTTCTCAGTAGCTTTCCGCTGCTCCCTCCGGGTTTTACAGCAAAAGTTAAATACGCCTGAGCTTATCTGCACTGAGCGAAAAGTTTTGTTACAATAGGTAAGCTGTTACAAATCGTAACTTATGCTGGTTTCTATTTTAATAATTGACGTTGCCCTCGTTGCCTGGTCTTTGCACTTAATGCAAGAGGCGATCGCGCAACGGGAATTTTCACTAATGCTAGCCGGCACCCTAGTTGCGGTCTCAGCCGCCGCTCTGCTAGTCGTCTACTTCCTCATGGGGTCTTGTTTGAGCCATTTGACGGAAATATCCCAACACACTTACTAAATCATAGTAGGGGATTGACCATTGTCCAGAAGCGAGGAGATTTTTTGGGGAAAAAAAGCCGAAAGCCTTGCCAATCCAGGGTTAAAAACTAATTTGCCCAAAAAGCTTGACAAATATTGGTCAGTTAAGGCATGATTGAGAGCGCGAAAAGAAAGGGGAATTAGCTCAGTTGGTAGAGCACTACAATGGCATTGTAGGGGTCAGCGGTTCGAGCCCGCTATTCTCCATAAACAAAACCCGTTAACACAGCGGGTTTTGTCGTTTCTCTAAGAAAAACTGTAGATCTGCTATTCTCAATTAGGGGTGACAGAATATGTCATACTCTGACAAAAAGTGGGATAAAACTGGGATATGGCTTCAGGCTCTGTGAAGGTCAAGATTTTTAAGGATCGGCTTCGTTTAGTTTGGTCATGGGAGGGCAAACGTTTCTGGCTGTACATCGGTTTGCCCGACACGAGCACCAATCGCAAGGCAGCCGAAATCAAAGCCCGCCAAATTGAACTTGACATGGCCAGTGGCAACTTTGACCCCTCCCTGCTCAAGTACAAGCCACAGAAACAAGAATCAATCTCTGTTTCTCAGCTATTTGAGCAATTTGTCGAATATAAACGCCGATCCATCTCGATCGGTGGATTGACTAAATATCTTGCGCTACAAAAACACGTTTCTGTGTTTTTCAACAACAAAACGACAATTTCTGTTTCTGAAAGTATTGCTGAGAAATTTAGAGATTGGCTGGCAGAGAAACTTGAACCCGTCACGGTACACGAACGGATCGTTTTGATGAACGCTTGTTGGGTCTGGGGACTAAAAAAGAAGCTGGTAGTCGAAAATCCTTGGGCTGATGTTCGCGTGATTGTTGCGCCCAAACAGCGCCCACAGCCGTTCACACTGGCAGAAATAAACGCGATCGTACACAAATTCCGCTCAGATCCCGATCTAAATCACTACGCGGACTATGTGGAATTCAAGTTCGGTGTCGGTCTTCGCACAGGGGAAGCAGCAGCATTGCGATGGCAACACTGTTCATCAAACTGCGATCGCATCTGGATCGGAGAAAGTTTGAGTAATCGCGCTCGTAATGGCACGAAGACCAACAAAGCGCGCACGGTGCCACTAACACGGACGCTTCAACAGCTATTGCTAAATCGACGACCAACTAATACCAATTTCCTAAAGTTCTGCTACAGATATTGCCTCTAAAATGAATTGCCATCCCGTCAAAGAAGCAATGACTTCATTCGTCAACTTGTTTAACTCTTTTTGCACCGCTGCTCTCAACTCCTCTATTTGTTCAAATCTCAACCATTTCAATTGTTCTTTTATATATTCCCAGAGTCTTTCTATGGGGTTTACTTCCGGGCTGTAGGCAGGTTGAAATAATAAAATCACATTTTCTGGTATACTCAAATTTAAAGAGTTATGAAACCCTCCATTGTCTACTTGTATTATATGTAAATCCTCATGATACTTACTAGCAAATAGCTCCAAGAATTTCTCGAAGCACACTGTATCCAGATGCGTAAACTCGTAAAAGAATCCTTCCCCTGTTAGTGGCTCTACTGCCCCGTACACCCACAAATAAGTAAAATCCCATAGCACTTGGACTTGCGGTTTTATTCCGTTCCTCGTTAACTTTCTTCTCCTAATTGTAGGCAGCCCCATCCGGCTTTCATCTTCACTTTAATATCGTACTTTTTTCGTATCCGCTCAATAAATCGGGGTAACAGCAAAAAAGAAGGTTCACAATCTAGGCACAGCATGGTAGAATATAAAGCA